>JBHEKZ010000120.1:0-3305 GCA_041859025.1 Melioribacteraceae bacterium
GAAGATTTCTCCAAACCAAGGTACGGCAGAACAAATTTTAACAGAGGTATTTGTAATCATTTGGCGCAAAATTGCCAAGTTCGATTTCGAAAAGGGCAACGTTTATGCTTGGCTTGTAACACTTGCTAGAAACAAAGCGGTGGATAGTTTGCGCCGCGAAAGAGTAGCCGGACAAACTGTTCAGCTTTATGATGATGAGTATGAAGATTATTTCATTCTTCCGACTTTTGAAAAAAACATGGACAGCTTGGATTTCAAAACGGCATTCTTGATTAAACCTAAAATTGAAAGAGCCTTGGCAAAATTAACCGATACACAAAAGTATGTTTTACACCTTGCTTATTACGAGGGATACACGGTTGATGAAATTTCGGATAAGTTGAATGTTCCAATCGAAACAGTTAGAAACAAAGTAATGAATGCATTACACAGTTTACGTGATTTTCTGGTGAGAGAATGATGGCCGATCAAGCGCTTCATGAAATGGTTGCCGCATACGCAGTCGGCTGTATGGATAAACAGAACTTTGTTCAGTTCAAAGATTACATGCAAGAAGGGGGCGATCTGCCCGAAGGAGAACTAGGCGAACTTCAAAATATTATTTCTATGATTCCGGTAATACTTGATCTGGAAAAACCACATCCGGCAATAAAAGATATGGTTGCGAAAAAACTTATCGGAATGAAGGATGAAATAAAAGCGAAGATTATAAATGAACGGAATACGATTGTAAGCACAAATTTACGCCATACAGTACAAACACCAACAGCATTTAAGACGACTACAATTCCTACCGTGAAGCCCCAACCGATAACGCCTACTTATCAAACTAAAGAAACAGACTCAAAATCAGCATTTCATTTTGCGGAGGAGGAGTTTTCAAACACCTTTGCAGACGAGAATATAAAAAGAAAGAAGACGCCTAAAACTACTGCTCCGGTTTCAGCACCGCCTAAAACCGAAATCTTAAAACCTATTGAAGTTGATGAACCGAAATTAAATACAAAACATATAACAGAAGAAGTGGTAGTTGTGACAGACAGCAGAGGCACATCCGGCATATTACCGATTATAGGTTTAATAATTTCTTTGTTGCTAATAACGGTTCTCGGTTACTTCGTTTTCTTATCAAATCAAAAATTAAATTCCCGGCTTGATGATCTTCAGAGCGAAATTAATGCTATGAGAAGTCAAGTTACCAGCGCTAATAATTTTGTGGGGAATAATTCGTCACTTGTAGAATTTTTTAATTACAAAGATATCATTGTGTTCAATTTAACCAGCGCCGATCCGAATGTTAAAGCTTCTGCTAAAGTTCTTCTTTCTTTCAACGAGAAAGAGGGATTGATTCAATTCCGCAATATGCCGGCACTTCAGAACGGGCAATTCTATCAATTATGGATTGAAAATAAGGGGCAGTCCTATTCGCTGGGTACATACCAGCCGGCTGGCGGCGAGTACATAAAAATTACTTCATTTCCGTTTTTACCGAAGGAACAAATCTCCGCTTATAAAATTACTCTTGAAAACGGAGCCGGAGTTACAACCCCATCTGCTACTATTCTGTCGTCGGGTGATAATATTAATCCTAGAAGAAGAGCACGCTAGTATTATTTTTTCTTCTTAATGAAAATACTTAGGCCGAGTACTATTAATATTACCGGCCAGAATATTTCTAAGAAGTCGCCTGCTGTTTTAAGCCAATCAAATAAACCGAATCCTCGAAGCACGGTTATCGAAAAATAGCTTGCTAGGATTAATGCTAGTCCGCTATACAGAAACGTTTTTTGTTTAACGTTATCAACAAAAAGAATTAGAAATGATGCGCCGGAAATAAACAGAATAGAGACGAGAACCAATCCGCGAGAGTCAACTATTTCGTATGTGTTCTTAACAATTAATACTACTCCAATCAAAAAAAGAATTGTTGAAATGACAATCATTTTTCTGTTGTTGTTCCGAAAAGAAAAGTTTGTATTACTTATTCCGAGTGCGGATAGAATAATTCCAATCAGCATTTCCGGATCGTAAACCAGTATTCCGCTCCATATGAGCAGAAGACCCGCACCTAAAATTATTAACGATATAGCGAATAGATTTTTACTCATTTGCAAAAGGCAAAGCAGGTTTTTGTTTGGTGGTAAACGCAATTATAATATAAACAATGCCGAATAAGCCGAGCGTTAAGCCGGTGAAAAGAAGAAATATAATTCTAAGCGGTAAGGAATCAATGGTCAGATAGTTCGCAATTCCACCGCAAACTCCCAGTAGATACTTGTCGTTTTGTGTTCGGTAGAATTCTTTGCTGCTAATGCCGTTAGCCCTCAGTCTGGGAATTTTGTTTGTAAGTAGAAACACACCCACCGCCACAGTTGTTAATGGAAACATATAGCTGTTCGGCAGAATCATCAGACGTGACGAAGCAGATATTCCAAGTTCAACAAGTGCAAAGTGAAGTCCGATTACAATCAGCAACCCGCTAAGCACGGTTCTGAAATTGTCTCTGTTTATTTGATCAATTTGATTTTCGGAAATGGAATCATCTTGCTTGCCTATAGGAAGTAGAAGAGCAACAATTAAATAAGTAACAACCATCCACGCACCCAGTAGTAAAGACAACATGGCAATCAGTCGAATAGTAGCCGGTTCTTTTCCGCTGTATTCGGCAATACCGGCACATACTCCGGCGATTATTACATTATCTCCGGACCGTTGAAATCTTTTGGCCGCGAGATCCGGAACGGTAATTTCGGGCTGATCTCCGAACAGTTCGTTATGTAGATTCTTTTCTTCCATAATTATTACTAACGATAATTGAATCCGGTTAGTTTCTTAGTGAAATTCAATTCAACCGGCGGCTAATTTATGAAAAATAGACATGAAGAGCGAAGAATGGACTCGAAATTGCATTGGGGCTAATATTATTCTAAAAAAAATATTAAATTCATCTGCGATTTTGATTGCGTAACAATTCTAATCAAAACATACCCAATAGCAATCAAGTAAATATAACTTCACAAAGATTCGCCAAAAGCGAACGAGTGGAATAAAGCAGTTCAAAACAATTGAATTGTGTTAGTTGAATATCTGCCGTTTAGCACCGGTTATAAAATGAGCAGCTGCAATTTCTGCGGCAGCGCTTTCAAAAAGAATTAAAATTGATGAAATAAATTAGTAGGAGCTATAGCTATGTGGTTTGGTATAATTATTCTTGTGGCGATTGTTGTATTTCTTTATGAATACAGATTAAGAAAACCCGATCAGCTTGTGTTGAGTGAAGCAAACGGAAAGATTCGTTTGCAAAC
>JBHEKZ010000181.1:0-2567 GCA_041859025.1 Melioribacteraceae bacterium
TTTCAGAAAACTTTGCTTATCAAAAGCGCCTTCGCCGGTAATTACAATGTCCGAATCAGCAATAAAATTATTAATACCGAGATCTTTTGTTAGAAAAGAAGTAGAATGTTTAATTCCAACATTACCCAATGGAGAAAGTCCCAGCAGCAGTCCGCCGCCCGCGCCAATTTTTACTTTATAGAAATCAAGACCATGATCTTTTTTAAGCAAATAAAGAATTTTTTTCGCCCCCGCTTCAAGTGCAAGTATTTCTTCCGCTGACGCGCCTTTTTGAGAAGCAAAAATTTTATTACAGCCGCTGTTCCCTATCAATGGAATTTCAACGTCAATAATCGCTTCTATATCAATGGCTACTTTCCTAGGCAATTCTATTCGATTCACTTTGTAATAGTTCTGCGGTCGTACGTCCATCTCTTTATCATTTTTATCAAATAGCTTGAGGCCAAATTTGGTACAAAGTCCTAATCCTAAATCGCTTGTTGCCGTACCGCCAATACCAAGGACTACTTTATTCAGTTTATTTTGTGACTTCTCTTCCAGCTGCTGTAGTAATTCACCAATTGGAGAAGTGTTAAGCATACCGGGATTTCTTTTTGACACGGGAACTATCTTCATTCCAATAATATCCGCAACTTCGAAATAACTTGTTGACCAATCCTTTGTGATACCAACCGGTACGCTTGTTATTGCATCACGAGTGATACTCTCAACTTTCCAGTCTGAAGTAACTAAATCAAATTTTGCTTTGCAGATTTCAAGAAATCCGTCACCTCCATCCGATAAAGGCAGCTTAAGCAAATCAGTAAAACCATTATTGTATAAAACAGAATGAATTATTTCCGCTACTTCTACAGAGCTGGCACATTCTTTAAAACTATTTGGAGCTATGAGAATTTTCACTTTATTCTGCTAATTATTAGATCGATAAACATTATTGGTTTCTTGTACCTGACCTTCAACCTTCTGCATAAATGGCATCTTAAAATTCCTAAGATCATTCCCTTTCAAGAAGATGCTTTTTGAAAGAGAATCATCAACAGATAAGAAGTAATCTGCAGTTCCAATTGCGTTCGAATTTTCAATAAAAATATTGTGACTATTTCTAACTCTAACCAAGCAATTTGCTTCTGCTGATACTTCCGCTTCTGTAAAAAAGATTTTCGCATACTTTACGTCATCAAGAATTATTGCCGGACGCTGGTCAGCTTCTTTATAAGAGGTAGTAATATTGTTTAGTTTGATGTTTTGTGCATGTCTGATATAAAACCCATAAGCAGGAAGATTTCCCCACATTGTACTTTCCGGATAATTTTCTGCTAGTTCTTCAACTTCTATATTGTAATTGCCTCTCTTAATTCCTCCGGCATATTCTATCTTTATGTTGCTCAGTTGTACATCTTCAACATAGTGATCCGGAATTCCGGTAATTGACGCGCCAATGCTTTTAATATTTGTCGCAACAACATTATTAACATTGACATTACCGAATCTTCCGACTAAAGGAACCGGAGCGCTTTCTGTATGCTTTCTCGCTCTGTTTCCAAGGCGCATAAATATTGGAACCATAGGTCCATCCATTACAACATTTGAAATTGAAACGCCATCCAGAATTCCTCCATCAACATTAGAAAGCGTAATTCCGCTAATTCCTTGAGGTTGCCCAAAAATCACTTTTTCTACACGGGAAGGTTTTATTACAATATTTGAAATGGCAACATTCTTGAACCCTCCGGTTGATTCAGTTCCCATTTTTATAGCGTTACAATGGCTGCTGATAACGCAATTATTAATTACAACATTTTCCGTAATTCGGGGTGAAGTACTTTTCAAAACTATGCCGTCATCATCAGTATCGCCGATGCAATCCGAAATTATAACATTTTTGCACCCATCTATATCCATCATATCATTGTTTTGATTAGCATGGTTAATCACTTTGATTCCGGTAATAAATAAATCTGTGCAAGCTAGATACTGCTGCATCCACATAGCCGAGTTTTGGAGTGTTAAGCTTTCAACTCTCACATTTTCACACTCGATTAATCTAATGATGAAAGGTCTGTTCTTGTATCTGTCGGGTTTTACTTTTGTTGTTACTTTGAAGAAACTTCCTTGTCCGTCTATAACTCCTTCTCCGCGCATAGAAATGTTTTTAAGTTTCTCACCATAGAATAAGCTGTGCTTCAAGAATGCATCGTTATAAGATTTTAGTTCGGGCTCTCTTTCAAAATAATCTTTTATGTTAGTGCTTCCAAGAATTGTTGCACCGGCTGATACATAAATATCAACATTACTTTTCAGTTCGATAGAGCCGGTCAGATATTTACCGGAAGAAAAAACAACTGTTCCACCGGAAACTGCGCATTTGTCTACCGCCTTCTGAATAGCTTTGGTATCCAATGTTATTCCATCTCCTTTAGCTCCAAAATCTCTAACGCTAAATTCATTTTTGCTTCCTGCTAAAATGTTAGCAATAAGAACAAATCCACAAATGAACATGCCAATTATTCGAACATATTTCATTATTCTTCCTTCAGTTTTATCGCGCTTATAAATTTACTTTTACA
>JBHEKZ010000294.1:0-2730 GCA_041859025.1 Melioribacteraceae bacterium
GCGGATTTATGACAGGCGCAGGACATGGAAATACTTTTCAAGATAATTTCGGAAACTATTGGAATACCGGAACGCCGTGGATTGCAATCAACTGGAATTTTGAGCGGCGCATAGCAATGTTTCCCGCTTTCTTTGATAAAGACGATTTGATGTACGCCAACACTCGCTTCGGAGATTTTCCTCATTACCTGCCGACAAAAAAATTATCTAATAAAGACGAGCTCTTTACCGGCTGGATGCTTCTCTCTTACAAAAAGCCATCAACGGCTTCTTCTGTTAAAGATACTTTTAGTGTTGCAAAAATTACGGATGAAAACCCCCGCACATTTTGGGTAGCTGATAAAAACAGAAAAGGCGAATGGGTTCAGATAGATTTAAAAGAAAAGTATGAAGTGAAAGCCTTACAGATTCACTTCGTTGATTATCAATCGGATATTTTTGATAACGACTCGGCAAAAGTTTACACGCAATTCAAATTTTATTCTTCGCTTGATGGAAAAACATGGCAGACAATTGTTGATCTAACAACATCAAAGCAAGATAGACCAAACGGATATTTTGAACTTGAGAAACCGGTTTCGGCTCGCTATATCAAGTATGAAAATCATTATCAGCCTACTCCAAATCTTGCTGTTAGTGATATTAGAATTTTTGGAAATAGGCCCGGTAGCGCGCCGCTAGTTCCGAGCGGATTAAAAGTTGTCCGCGATGAAGACGCGCGCAACGCTTTTATTACATGGAACAAAGTTGATGGCGCTGTTGGCTACAACATTCTTTGGGGAATTGGAAAAGATAAACTTTATCAGACTTATCAAGTTTGGGCTGATGAAGAAAATAAATTAGAGCTTCGTGCTTTAACGGTTGATCAAGATTATTATTTTGCAATTGAGGCGTTTAACGAAAGCGGTGTTTCAAAAATAAGTGACGTTGTTTATATCAAATGAGTGAATACATTTTCAAAGATGAGATAGTTTACAAAAGCGACTCGTTCACAATTGGACAAGATTGGGAATGTCCAATTCCCGCATTTTTTATTTTAGTACCAAACAGAAAGATTAGAACCATAGACGAATTAACAGACGCAGAGGCAAGCGAATATATTTTTCTTATCCGAAAACTCCGCCGTGGAATGAAAGAAGTTCTAAACATTGAAAACGTTTACTTCTTTCAGAACGAAGACACAAAACACGACTATCACTTGTGGATTTTTCCTCGGCACAGCTGGATGGAACCTTTCGGCAGAGGAATTAAATCCGTTAAACCGATTATGGATTATTCAATTAACCAAATGATGAATGAACGTGCGTTTACTGAGGTTAAAAATTCTATCGAAAAGATGAAATTGTTTATGAATTCTTAAAAATCGTCAGCTTTTCAAATTAATCAGCGATAAACTGCTCTCAATCCGCATCATTCGCGTTCTATTTCTTCCGGATGAAATTCCAATTCAAATATTTCCACATACTCTGCGGGCAATCCTAGTTCTTCTGCATCTTTCCGGTTAACATTTAAAATCCGTTCATCAAAACCATGATTGCGTGTGCGCAAATTTCTATCGTGTTGCGATTTGTGAAAGCGTAACAGCTCGCCCTTCCAAGCGGCCTCTGCCTCGCCGAAAATTGTTACAACATCGTTTCTAATGCCGATTGTCTTTGGATCTTTATTCAAGAAGGCTACAACTGGCCTAATTTCTGTTTCCAATATTTTCTTAAACATTGCGTATGTGCGTTGATGATCAACATTTGTATCGTTGCCGTGCGGAAGAAAAACAATATCCGGCTTCTGTTCATCCCAAAAGTTTTTGATGCGTTCAAAATTATTTTCGCCAACTGCCATGTGTTTCGTTTCATCATTTTCTAAACGAAGAAATGTTATGCGAGTTTCAGCCAAGCCAAAAAACTGAACGCTTGCTTTCTGTTCCTCTTCACGAATTGCGGCTTTATCGTTGTTGCCGATTTTTTCCGTATAATTATCTTCAACTCCGCTAACGCCGGTTGTAAGCACAGCCAGATTTATTTCATTTCTATTTTGATGAAACGCGCGCATCGTAACACCTATTGCGTCAAAATCATCCGGATGCGGCGCGAGCAAAATTATTTTTAGTGATGGCGGGAAACTTAGCTCGCCAAGTTTTGCCGGTTTTGTTTTTTCAGAAACCTGTTTCCTCAACCAATCAAATGCCGTTAGCATATAAACAGAATACTCTTCGGACTCCTCTTTATATCTAAATCCAATCTTCTCCATCAGTTTTATTGATTTTAAGTTTGTAGGCATGGCTTCCCCGAAGATGCACTTCAGTTTCATTTTCTGGAATCCGAGATTGATTACCGCCGGAACAACTTCTCGCATTACACCTTTGCCCCAATAATCGGGATGAAGCACAAAGCCAATATCGGCTTTGGATTCTTCTAACGAAATATTCCACAAACAAATTGTGCCGATCACTTTTGAATTGGTTTTTTCCGTTATACCCCAGAAGGCCCAACCATCGTCTTCTCGATTTATCTTTTCAATAAAGCGCTTTGCGTCCTCAAGCGTTTCCGCTTTTTCTATATCTATGAATTCAAGAACTCTTTCATCCGACCGGAGAAACAAAATTTCATTTGCGTCGTCAAGTGTAAGCTGGCGAAGCAAAAAATTATTTGTTGATAAACTACGAGTACTATTAATCATCATTCCTTCACTTCCGTCAAAAATTTTATCTCTCTGTGAAGCATTGTAACCTTAAGC
>JBHEKZ010000383.1:0-2990 GCA_041859025.1 Melioribacteraceae bacterium
CCATTTTCAAGCCTTTAATCTTCTTGCGTTTATCAAAAACCTCTGCAATCGACTCAACCATTACATCGATATGCGATTGAGTATATACTCTTCTCGGGAATGTTAAGCGAACAAGTTCGAGTTTTGGATAACGGTTTTCTCCGGTTTTAGGATCGCGGCCGGATGAAACTAATCCGCGCTCCATACCGCGCACGCCGCTGTCTTCATAAATTTCAGCAGCTAGTGACTGCGCCGGGAATAAATCTTGTTTTAAATGAGGCAAGAAAAGTTTTGCGTTAAGAAATATTGCATGTCCGCCATAAGGCTTAACAAGCGGTATTCCGTAAGCTTCAAGTTGCTTACCGCAATACTCAACTTGCTTAACACGCATGCTGATATTCTCCGGTTTTACCATCTCTTCAATTCCGCGAGCCATAGCTTCCATATCACGTCCTGCTAAACCTCCGTAACTGTGAAGTCCTTCATAAATAACAACCATATTGCGAGCTTCTTCAAATACTCTTTTATTTCTTGTAGCAATAAAACCGCCGATGTTTACAAGCAAATCTTTCTTCGCGCTTACCCACATTCCGTCAAAATAAGAGCACATTTCCTTTAGAATTTGAGCAACCTTTTTCTTTTCGTAACCTTTTTCTTTTTGCTGAATGAAGTAAGCGTTTTCGGTCGCACGGGTTCCGTCAAACCAAAGTTTAATTCCATACTTCTTGGTAAGAGCGGCAACTGCTTTCAAATTAGCCATCGAAAATGGCTGTCCGCCGGCCATGTTAACCGGACCGGCCATGAACACATAAGGAATTTTCTTTGCGCCAACTTTTTTAATCAACGCTTCCAGTTTGTTCAAATCGATGTTGCCTTTGAACGGATGTAAATTTTCCGCATCATGAGCTTCATCAATAATTACATCCACAAATGTACCGCCTGCTAATTCCTGATGAACGCGAGTTGTAGTGAAATACATGTTGCCCGGAATGATATCGCCGGGAGTAATCATAATTTTGGAAACCATATGTTCGGCGGCGCGTCCTTGATGTGTAGGAACAAAGTATGGCATTCCGTAATACTTTTTAACATTATCCCAGAGATGATAAAAATTTGCGCTGCCGGCATAAGCTTCGTCGCCCATCATCATTCCGGCCCATTGATAATCGCTCATCGCATTGGTACCGCTGTCTGTGAGCAAATCAATGTAAACATCTTCACTCTTTAATAAGAATGTATTATATCCGGCTTCTTTAGCTGCTTTTTCTCTATAAGGTCTATCTGTAACTTTAATCGGCTCAACCATTTTGATTTTATAAGGCTCAGCCCAGCTGTGTTTAATTATTTTATTTGCCATGGTTTCTCCTTTTATGCTCAATGATTATTGTCATTGAAATCTTATCAGTTATAAAGTTTGTTGATAACTGATGCATATAGCTATCAGTTACTTTCTTTTCTTATGCTCAACAACAACATCAGAAGAAATGCCGCCGCGCGTGTTGAACTTAGCAAGTACTTTTAGGTAACGCGGCTTCATAATCTTGATGAGATCGTTTGCGATCTTGTTTGTAACTGCTTCAAAGTAGATTCCATCATTTCGGTAGGACTGCAGATAGAACTTATAGGATTTCAGCTCAACGCAAATTTTATCAGGTATATATTCAAGAACAATAGTTGCGTAGTCGGGCTGCCCGGTTACCGGACAAACAGAAGTGAACTCCGGCGCATAATGAATAATTGTATAATCACGTTCCGGGTTTGGATTGGGGAACGTAACTAAGATTTTAGTTTTATCTGACATTCGATTTACCTGCTTAATTTAATTTTAGAATCTAATGAAGCTGACTTAATCCATAGAAGATTAGCGGAGGGTTCTTATCCATGCTCAATTTTAAATTCACGATATATTATTTCTTTTTCTATCATAGCGAGCCGCGGCTCTTTCTCAATATTTTGGTCTAATTTTATACGGAATCGGGTCTTCACTACCGGCTTGCTCAAAACCTCGCAAGCGGAAGGCGCAGCTATCACAAACGCCGCAGGCTTCATCTTCACTTTGATAGCATGACCAGGTTAAGTGAAGCGGAGCGCCAAGTTCAATTCCTTTTTTTACAATATCTGCTTTGGAAAAATGTATGATCGGCGTCTCGATTTTTATTTTGGTCTCCGGCTTGGTACCAAGATCAATCATTTTTTCGTAAGCGCAAAAAAATTCGGGGCGGCAATCCGGATAGCCGCTTGCGTCTTCGTAAACAGCGCCTACAAATATAGCGCTGGCGCCAATTACTTCTGCCCAGCTCGTACATGCACTTAATATGTTAGCATTTCTAAAGGGAACGTAGGAACTAGGAATTTCATGATTTCCCAAATCGGCTTTAGTTACCTCGATAGAATTATCAGTAAGCGAAGAGCCTCCAATTTGTGCAAAATGCCTCAGGTCTATTACTAATCTCTTTTCAACATTATAGAAATCGGCAATTTCATTAAACGAATTCAACTCATGCTGCTGGGTTCGCTGTCCGTAATTAATATGTATCAGCGCCAATCTATAATCTTGATTTGCGATAGCGGCTGTAACACAACTATCCATTCCGCCGCTGACAGCAACTACAGCTAATTTATTTTTTGACATAATTCTCTGTTAAATAACAGATCAAAAATAGCAAAATGGATTTTTAGAATGAAGAATTGCTTTTCTTACTTTGCGCCTTAGCGTCTCCGCGGTATATTTTTTTCTCGCAAAGACGCTACGTTAGTTTTTCTTGGTAAAATGAAGCGAAATTGCAATAATCAGGCTCACAACTGCCGAGAGCAAGAATGGAACTTGCGAACCAAACTGATCCCACAAAACTCCGGTCAGAAATGACCCGAGCATAACTGCAAAACTTGAAAGCATTGTGAGAAGTCCAATCGCAGTTCCTCTGTACTCGGAAGAAATTAAATCGGAAACCCATGCTTTTGACACGCCTTCAGTTGAAGCGGCATAAATTCCATACAATGCAAATAATCCC
>JBHEKZ010000117.1:0-2851 GCA_041859025.1 Melioribacteraceae bacterium
CTTGTTATGAAAATGCGATTCAAACTTTTTTTATTTACGGTATTAACTGGAATTACACTTTACGCGCAGGATTGGAAACCCGCCGAACTAAAATTAGAAACTCCTTGGACAAGCAAAGTTAGTCCGGCTACTGCACACCAAGAATATCCCCGTCCTCAATTTGTTAGAAACGATTGGAAGAATTTGAACGGACTATGGGATTATGCAATTCAGACAAAATTGTTATCAGCACCAAAAAATTATGAAGGAAAGATATTAGTTCCGTTCGCAATTGAATCGTCGCTTAGCGGGGTAGCAAGAAGTGTCGGTAAAGAAAACTGGCTTTGGTATAAAACATCTTTCGGGGTCCCTAAAGAGTGGAAAGGGAAGAATATCCTCTTAAATTTTGGAGCAGTTGATTGGGAAACCGAAATTTTTGTAAATGGAAAATCTATCGGCACACATTCCGGCGGTTATGATGAATTTAGCTTTGATGTAACTCAATACTTAATTCGAGATAAGAATGAATTGGTTGTTAGAGTTTGGGATCCGATAGATGAAGGCTTTCAGCCACGAGGCAAGCAGGTAAGAAAACCGGGAGGAATCTGGTACACTTCTGTTACAGGAATATGGCAGACTGTCTGGCTTGAACCGGTAGAAAAAACTTTTGTGCAGAATATTAAGACTTATCCCGATATTGATAAGAGTGAAGTAAGAATTGAAACGAATATTGCGAATGCCGACGGAAATGAATTAGTTGAAATAACTGTTTCGGATAATGGTAAAGAAGTAACGCATGCATCAAAGAAAGCAAATGAATTAATTATTCTCAGCATTCCTAAAGCAAAATTGTGGGATGCGGTTAATCCGTTTCTATACGATCTAAAAATTAAACTTACTGCTAATGGAAAAACTTTGGACGAAGTAAAATCTTACTTCGGAATGAGGAAAATTTCTGTTGAGAAAGATGCTGGTGGTATTCCAAGAATGATGCTGAACAATAAATTTGTTTTTCAGTTCGGCACGCTCGATCAAGGATGGTGGCCGGACGGGCTTTATACTCCTTCAACAGACAGCGCATTAGCTTATGACGTTATCAAACTGAAAGAACTCGGGCTTAACACAATTCGCAAGCACGTTAAAGTTGAACCGGCCCGTTTTTACTATCACTGCGATAAACTTGGAATGCTCTTGTGGCAAGACATGCCCAGCGGAGATGGATTTGTCGGCTCAACAGACAATTCCGAAATGAAGCGCGTTGCTCAATCGGAAAATGTTTATGATAGTGAGCTAAAAGAAATTATTGATGAGCATTTTAATGCGCCATCAATAATTGCGTGGGTACCGTTTAACGAAGGCTGGGGACAGTTCAATACAATTAAAGTTTTGAATTGGGTTTCTCATTACGACGCTACAAGATTATGCGACGGACCCAGCGGCTGGAGTGATTGGGTTGCCGCCGGACATATGCAAGACAAGCATGATTATCCGGGTCCATCAATGCCGGAAGATAAAAAAGATAACCGCGCACTTGTACTTGGCGAGTTTGGCGGATTGGGATTGCCGATTGAAAACCATACATGGCAGAATAAAAACAATTGGGGATACAGAAATTATACCTCGCTTGAGGAACTTGAGAAGCAATTCCTGGCGTTAATTGAAAAGATTCCGTCATTAATTAAGAACGGTTTGTCAGCCGCTATTTATACTCAAACGACCGATGTTGAAGTTGAGGTAAATGGATTAATGACCTACGATAGAAAAGTTACCAAGCTTAATCCTGTTAGTGTTAGCAAGAAGATTAAGGAACTTTATGAAGTATTAAAATGATTTGAAGAAAATATTCGGAATAAATATTTTTGCAACCCGAAAAACAAAATTGCATCAAATGTTATATTAAATAATCTGGAGGATTAATGAGCGAAACAAAAAAGTATGAATTCAAAGCGGAAGTGAAAAAGCTGCTGGATATTCTAGTCCATTCACTTTATACAAGCCGGGAAATCTTTTTGCGCGAGCTTATATCAAACGCATCGGATGCACTCGATAAGCTGCGCTTCGAATCCACACGAGGAAGTGAGATAGCTGATAAAGATTTACCGCTCGAAATTACCATCACATTTGATGAGAAGAAGAAAGTGCTCACAATTTCCGATAACGGAATTGGCATGAGCCGAGATGAATTAATAGCTAATATCGGTACTATAGCAAAATCGGGCACCGAAGAATTTGCTAAACTGCTCGCTGAATCTAAAGGTGACCCAAGCAATATTATTGGAAGATTTGGTGTCGGCTTCTATTCTGTTTTTATGGTTGCTAAAGAAGTTATCATCAAAACGAAATCTTACAAAGTTGATGAGCCGGCTATCGAATGGAAGAGTGACGGTATAGGCGATTATGAAATTATTGACTTGGAAGAAAAGAAAACACGCGGAACGACTGTAGAAATTTTCCTAAAGGATGATGCTGAAGAGTTTGTCCAGAAATGGAAACTTGAAAGCACAATTAAGAAGCATTCTAACTTTATTACTTTCCCGATCATCCTTGATAAAGAAAAAGTTAATACAGTTAGTGCGATATGGCGCGAGCCTAAAAGTTCTGTTAAAAAAGAACAGTATAATGAGTTTTACAAATTCTTGAGTTACGATTCCGAAGAGCCGATGGATGTAATCCATAAAGCGGTTGATGCGCCTATACAATTTAACGCACTACTTTTTATTCCGAAAAAATCGGGTGAATTCTTTTACTACGATAGGGAGAATTACGGATTGGATTTATATGTGCGCCGTGTTCTAATTCAGCATAAGAATAAAGATTTGCTTCCGGAATATTTAAGCTTTGTAAAAGGTGTTGTTGATTCGGAAGATTTACC
>JBHEKZ010000337.1:0-4063 GCA_041859025.1 Melioribacteraceae bacterium
TGCATCATATTGATAAAAGTCATCTGTGCGAATACACTCAACATTATAATACTTACAAATATTAACTACATTCTCGCTATCGTCAGATTTATTATCTGTAACAACAACAATTTTATCAAAATGTCCTTTATTTGCTGGTAATGTATATGCTAGGAAATCAGAATAATTTACACATACTACCACTGCTTCTATATAGAATTCGGAACTTAAAACTTTGGGGCGATTATTCATAGTGTTTTTTTAATAAATATACTGACTATCCGCTTATTGTGTACCAAGTGTATTTAATAGGATAATCGTTTGATTGTTAAGGGTTTATGATTGTTATTTTATTGTCATTCAATCGTTTTCTGAAAAATTAAACTCAACTTTGCTTTGGGTTATTATTTCAGCCAATATATCATGAAGTTTTCCTTGCATCTCAACTTCTTTAAATCTTGATGTTAAGGTAGGTATGTTTATTAATTCCTCGATACACGATAAATAGGAGTCAACGATTGCTTCAATCCCATAAGATTTTAAAGCATTTTTCTTAATTTTTACAAGAAGTTCTTCTTCGGATTCTTCGGATTTTACAACAAAAGTTATCGGATATTTTTCAATCTTATCTATATCAAGAAAGTACTTTTTAAAATCGAGTGTTTCGGTAACTTGAAAAAACCTACCAAGTGGCTTCATTACAAAGTCAATACCACCGTCATTCGCATTTGTTCTTCCTGTCTTGTATAACTTTAAATTATCACGAAAAACTTCATCAACAATAGAATATTCTTCTGGTTCTGTTGCATATCCCCAAAACACAATTTTATCGTGGTAATATAATTTAAGTATTGAAAAACTTACGATCTCAAATAAGCGGGCATCAACATTTGGCTCAAGCAACGATAAAACAAATTCTTCTACTTTGTCAGGTTGTTCATTTTCAATACTTTGCAATTCTTCACATTTTTTAATGAAATTTTGGAGTGCATCTTGTTTGGCTATGACATAGATGTTAATTATTTCCAAAATAGCTTTTGCAATATTTACAGTTTCTTGCCCAAATTTCACTTTTAACAAGTGTTCATTAATCCAATACCGATTAGAAATATGATCTCGCAAAATCGGCTCATGGTCACTTGTTGGGAAGAACTTTTTGAATTCTTCTTTCATTCTATTATTTAGAGCGTGATTTTGTAATTTATCCCCAAATGGTAATTGTCGTTGTCTTACTAATAACTTTGTATATTCAGCACCTGTATAGGCAGAATAATTTCCAGTTTGATCAAAATTATTATTCAAATAATCTTCCACAAGGACAAAAATAGCATATAAGTTCGCAAAGCTACCTCTTGATTTAGACCCTTTATTGGCCGACTTAGTTTTATGATTAAGGTACTGTAGTAATTCGCTTCTATCTAAGACTTCTTTGTAATCATCACCGAAAAAATCTTTTAAGATACTATAAATCTCATTCGTAAACGTATGTTCCATTTGGTTCAAATAGTTTTAATTCTTCTTGTTCTGAAACTTTTTCAATTTCATAAGTTCTTAATTCTCTTTTAAGTTTTTCACCTTTAAATTCTTCAGCTAATTGTAGTCTTCGTAATCCAATTTTAACGTATTCATCTTCTAATTCTATACCAATAGAATTTCTATTTAATTCTTTTGCTACGAAACACGTTGTGAAAGTTCCTGAAAATGGATCTAATATTAAATCACCTTCATTTGAACTTGCCCTTATTATGCGTTGTAAAAGCGCAATTGGTTTTTGAGTTGGATGATTTTCATATTCTTCCATACGATAACGAACTCTAGCAAAATCCCAAACATTTCCAGGAATTTTTTCAGAACTATAAACTGTTGGAATTGCTTTACGATAGTCAATTAATTTTCGTTTTGCACCAGTTTTCGCTTCGACCAATATATCATTAGCATTGAATGTATAGTTATTTTTATCTTTTACACAAAATAAAATAGGCTCATACATTGATCCGTAATGTTTTTTGGCTTGTACTCCTGAACTATCATAAGACCACACTAATCTTGATAGAATTGTCATTTTATTGCGCAAATAAATGTCGAAAAACGGCATAAATTGAGTAGCCGTCATGACATAAAAGCTGCCACTAGGTTTTAATTTTTGAATACACAAATCTAACCATTCATAACACCATTCTAAGTAACTTTCTTCCGATTTCCACTTTTCAATTTTACCATTGAAGTTCTTCCCAATATTATATGGGGGGTCGGCAAATATTAAATCAATAGAACCATCTTTGATAGTTTTTAAGGCTTCCAAAGCATCTGCGTAAATTATTTTGTGATTATCAGTACCTAATATTTCCATCTGTATAATTTTTAGTTTTTAATGATTTATATTTAAAATTGTTTAACACCAATATTCATCAACTGCCATACTCATTGCTCTTTCAAACGGATCTGAATTGAAGTTTCTACGATTGATTTTCCAACAGAACTCATTGAGATAGTTTTGAAGGTATTCTTTTGCAACTGAATGGTGAATGCCACTTGTCATTTTCTTTGCATTAGAAATCACCGTATGAACCCACGGTAGTTTTTCCATCGCTTTTTCTGGTGGAACTACTGACTGTTGAATCTCACTAATTATTTTACTTAATCCACGATAACCTTTCCAGTCATCTGCTATCGCTACAACGCTTGGTTCAAGACTTTTCTCCGCTTCAAAGTTGATTCCTTCACTGCTTAAATCGTCCATTACAACCATTTTCACATAACCCATTTTTCTACATTTATTGTGTTTGGTTTCTTTGCCGTAAGCAAGTATTTCTTCTTCTGTTGCTTTTTCACTTTCTACCATCACTAGAACTTTTGCTAGTCTTTGACTTCCTCTACCACGTTTCAATTCTTCTTCTTTGTCACGTCCTAAATCGACTGCTACAAAAAACGCATCATCAATTTCAACTGTTCCGTTAAGTTTGTATCTCGCATCCCTTTTACCCATTGCACAACGTATTTTGTGCATAGCATACCAAACTGTATCATAGCGAATATCTAGTTGCCTAGATACTTCTAATGCGCTCAAAGACTTCTTAATGCTTGTCATTAAATGTATCAGCATAAACCAAGTCTGAATGGAAATCTTCGATTTTTCCATCATAGTTCCTGATTTATAAGAAATACGTGATTTACATTTCTGACATTTGAATTTTGTATCAGATGCTAACCAATAATGTTTTGTTTGTTCATTGCAATGTGGACATGTGATTCCATTGTCTAAACGATAAGAAATAAACTTTTCTAAGCAAGTTTCTTCGTTCGGATATTCTTTAACAAATTGTAATAGATTCATTTCAACTTCGATTGATTTACAATACAAAGTTAAGTCATTAATCTCTGATTCTGTGATATTTACGATGAACATAATGTTTTTTTCGACTAAATGGTACACAATATGCGTGTATAGCTAATTTCTACTATTCTGACCTGCAAATATGGTATTAAATATAAAGTTTTTTGTATTTTTGAGCGAATTATTAATCATTAAAAAAATAGCATTATGCCAACTACTGACGAATTATTAAAACGCATTGAACAACTGGAAAGAAAGGTTGAAAAATTAAACACAGAAATAGAAACAATTAAGGGGAAAAATAAAGAGAAAGATGTTCCATTTAAAAATCCAATAATTATTGCGTAATTATTACCAAGGTATATCTGGATTTTCTTTACGATATTTCTTCTCTATATCACGAACGATGGACTTTGCTTCCTCGGTTACATATATGTATGTATATATCTCATTTATATGTTTTTCAAGTGCATTTATTCTTTCAGCTAAAAGTTTTTTCTGTTCCCAATCTGACATTTCTTTAAAGGTTATTTCGGTATTTTGTTCTTTATTTTTCATAATTAGTTATTTTTCAATTAGTTATATTAAAATATATTTGTTTATTAATTGGTGCACAATAAGCGGATAGTCAATTTATTTATTTCAACTACCAATTGCAGGAAAGAGATTTTATTTTGAAATTAGTAAGTTGTTAATCCCAAAAGTGTATGAGCTTATTTGCTGTTCATGGGATATCAAAGCCTTTGCCGA
>JBHEKZ010000575.1:0-3352 GCA_041859025.1 Melioribacteraceae bacterium
GCTATTGTTCAAAGATTCGGAAAAGACTTTAATCAAAATTTTCCTATTAATGCGCTGTCACACTGAGCGAAGTCGAAGTGTGGAAACGTAACATTTTTATTTCTCGGCTCCGCTCGAAATGACTAACGAACTTAATGCAAAACTATTATGGACTAAAGTCCGATCTTGTTTATTTGTTCTTATAGCTCCGCACTTTAGTGCGGAGATTAATTATCAGAAAATAAATATGGGCTTTAGCCCAAATAAAGAAATCCGGATTCATCTTTTTGAGAGCTCTATTCATCTGCAGCATAAACCGGTTCGGTTCCAAACAGAACAGCCGGAGTTCGGAACAAAACAAATTCACGTTACAACAAAACGGGTTTACCCGGAGAATAAACCGGTTTCACTTGGAATAGAACCGGTTCTATATGCGGCAAAACCAGTTCTATCCAAAGCTCCGGCGGTTCTACTTTTACCCAAACGGGTTCTGTCCAGGATAGAACGCGTTCTATACAAACATGAACCCGTTCTGTTTGGAACCCCAAACGTTCTATTCTGAACCCCCTTTGTTCTATTCCGAACCCCACGCGTTCTATTTGGAAGTAGATAAATGAGCCAAAAACGCACTATTGTTTTTTTTCGGGAACTTTTCTTGACTTTGTGACATCAAAATGATATCATTTCAATAGCAATTAGAAGGAGTTGTACAAATGAAAGCAATTACAGAAAAAGAAGCATCTAAAACCAACGGTTTTTTAATGTTATTCGTAATCCTACTTGTTATAGCGGTTGATATCTATCTATTTGTTGGAGCCGTTCAGGCAGATGAGCCGGTTCGTCTGGCTTATATTCTTCCCGTATTCTTAATAGCATTAACACTGCTTGCCGGTTTAACGGTAATTCAGCCGAATGAATCGCGCGTGCTGATTTTATTTGGCAAGTACACCGGTACATTACGGGAATCGGGATTCTGGTATGTAAATCCATTTACAGATAAGAAAAAAGTATCGCAGAGAATTCACAACTTTATCAGCGATAAAATTAAAGTTAACGATGTACACGGCAACCCGATTGAAATTGCGGCAGTAATAGTTTGGAGAGTAATTGACAGCGCAAGAGCTTTATTCGATGTTCAGAACTTTGAACAATTTGTGGCAATTCAAAGTGAAACCGCAATTAGAGCAATTACATCTCAGTACGCTTACGATTCCAGCGAGCATGATAAAATGTCGCTCGTAGGCAATCAGCACGAAATTGCCGAAGAGTTAAAGAAGCATACACAATCAAGATTGGAAATTGCCGGAATTGAAATTGTAGAAACAAGAATAAGCTACTTAGCTTACGCGCCGGAAATTGCACAGGCGATGCTGCGCAGACAGCAGGCCCAGGCGGTTGTTGCGGCAAGAACTAAAATTGTTGAGGGCGCTGTGGGTATGGTTGATATGGCTTTGAAAGCGTTGAGCGAACAGCATATTGTTATTCTTGATGAAGAAAAGAAAGCAACTATGGTTAATAATTTACTTGTAGCTCTTGTAAGCGAAACATCGGCTCAGCCGGTTATTAACGCCGGAAGTCTCTATTAATAGTTTAGAACTAAGAGTGATGAACGTAGAGTGAAAAAATGAAAAGCTTGTCTGAATATATTGATGGGAATTTGAAAATTGTTAAGAAATCTATTTTCGGATTTGAATATGATCTCGTAGCCGGAGAGGAGTTGTTTGGAAGTTTCAACTACAGCTTGCTCTTCGGTATTCGGGGGAGAGTTAGTGGGTTGGAAAAAAGAAACATCGAATTCTACAAATCTTATTTCTGGAGCAGACAGTTAGATATACGCGAAGAGGGAAAAGATATTCCTTTTGCACATTACCGCCGGGAAATGATTAGTAGAACGGGTTACGTCTATTTGCCTAATGGAAACAAGCTTGTTATACGTTTCGGCTTCTTTAATTTTTCCCCCGAGATAAGAGACGAAAAGGATAATGTTGTTTTCCTCCTTAAACGCTCTAGTGTGCTGTCAAGGAGTTTAGATGTAATAATAAAGAGTAAATCGGCTCTGGTGGATGAAAACCCATGGATTATTTTCTTAGTTCTATATCTAATAATTAAAAGAAGAAAAAGAAGAAGATGAAAAACATAACCGATTATATTGGCGCTGAACTGGAAATAGTTAACAAGAGTATTTTCAAATCATTCTATGATTTAACCGTCGGCGGTATTCCAATTTTATCAATAAGAAATACCGATTTCTGGGGCAATCATCATGAAATTACCGGATATGATAAAGTGTGGGAAATTTCCAAGCCGAGTATTTGGCGCAGCACGCTGGAAGTAAAAGAAAAGAATTCAGCAGCGGCCGTTGCAACATTCGAGAGCACTACATTCGGCAACAAGGGAACTATTACTTTACCGCGCGGAGAAAAACTGCTGATAGTTACACATGTATGGAAATCTTCTTACGAACTTCAGAATGAACTTGGAACGACTCTGGTTTTGTTTAAGAACAAGAAATGGTATTCATCGACAATAAATGTAACAATAGAAAACAAAGCAGAAGTGCTGGATAAATATCCGTTTATAATAATGCTGGTGTTTTTCACCGCGCTGCAAAGGCATAATGCCGCCGCCGCTGCGGTTTAACAATAAAATAATGAGCGCATGCGGAAACCGTTTGCGCTTTGAGTAATATAAATGGCTGAAAAGAAAAAGTTTTTACTTAGAATAGATGATAAGCTTTACGCCTCTTTGGAAAAATGGGCAGCAGATGATCTGCGCAGTATAAACGCGCAAATTGAGTTTTTACTGAAAGATGCAGTAAAAAAATCGGGCCGGCTAAAAGATACACCGGAAGAAAATAAAGAATTAGATAACTCCTCAACTCGATAGAAAATATAGTTAATGAAATTTCCTTTGCTAATCATTTACGGTTACATGTTTTTATTTGCAAACATACATGCACAAAAAACAGATAGGGCAACCACAATAGAAAAGCTTATTAAAAACCAGTTTGCGCTTTATCCCAAGATGGAAGCGAGGGACCTTTACAAGTTTCTACATCAGGCTGCAATGGGAAGCGAACACGCAGTGAAAGATACCAATGCTGTAAAAACATGGATGGAGAGAGAAGTTGCTGGATTGGACACAACAATTCAAAACGAATTCATGGAGCCGCTTTCTCCCGACGGAAGATTAGCGAGAGTAAACCTTAGACCATATATAAAGAAAGGGAAAGCCCCCGCTTCACTTTTAAAAGCATTTGTTGTTACCGCCAATGAATATCCCGGCTCTAAAGAAAAATTAATTAAGTATCTAAAGACCGCAAAGGAAATGATTGCCCGCAAAGAAATTCCGCTTGAAGAAAATATATTTAATT
>JBHEKZ010000046.1:0-7545 GCA_041859025.1 Melioribacteraceae bacterium
GAAAAAATTGGCAAAACTAGAGCACGTGATTTCCAAGATATAATTCAACCAAAAACAGAAATAGCGAATAACTGATAAAAGGAAGTGAAAGAATTAATTATTAAGAAAGTGAATGAAGGCTTTGGCGAAAACAATGTTGAAGTTATTGACGCGCTTGGAGACCTTTCATTTACTGTTGATAAAGACAAGTTAGCTGAATTTTCCCAGTTTTTAAAAACAAATTCCGACTTGGAATTTGTAATGTGCAAAGATGTTACGGCCATTGATTGGGCAACTAGGAAGAAAAGATTCACAACTGTTTATCATCTTTACTCTTTCAAATTGAATTTCAATCTTAGAGTTAAAGCAAATATTGATGGAGAACCTTACCAAGTTGATTCTGTCTCATCAATTTGGGAAAGTGCCAACTGGTACGAAAGAGAAACTTTTGATATGTACGGAATTGTTTTTAAGAATCATCCCGATTTAAGAAGGATGTATATGCCAGAAGGTTTTCAATATCATCCATTAAGAAAAGATTTTCCGGTGTTGGGAATTCCGGGTTCACTTCCACTTCCACAGAAGCCAGAGTAGTATGGAAAAAATTCATAACGTTTACTCAGACGAAAAAATTTATAAAAAACTTCTCGAAGACAAGAACATCACAATTGAAGATGCTCTAGACAACGAGATGGTTATAAACATGGGACCTCAGCACCCGGCTACACATGGAGTGCTTAGAATCGTTTTAAGACTCGATGGCGAGACTGTAATAAAAGCCGTTCCTGAGTTGGGTTATCTTCACAGAGGATACGAGAAAATGGCTGAGGATATGAGTTTTATCGAATTCATTCCTCATACAGATAGATTGGATTATACAGCAACCCTTTGCAACAACGTTGCATATGTATTGGCTGTTGAAAAATTAGCTGGAATTGAAGCTCCTAAACGCGCCCAGTGGATTAGAATGATAGTAGCCGAACTTGCAAGAATTGCTGCCCACATGGTTGCTATCGGAACATTCGCAATGGATGTTGGCGCGGTTACAATGGTAATGTGGACTTTTCGTGAGCGTGAAAGAATTCAAGAAATATTTGATCGTTTAGCTGGTGCAAGATTTACTACCAGTTACACCCGCCTTGGCGGTGTGGCCGCTGATCTTGATGATGTTACACTTAAATTGATTCGTGATTTTCTCGATTCTTTTGACAAAGAATTAAACGATATGGATAATCTCGTTCTTCATAATAGAATATTCATAGATCGTCTTGAAGGTGTTGGTATTCTTTCTAAAGAAGATGCTATTGCGTATGGAATTACCGGACCAAACTTGCGAGCAAGCGGTGTTGAATATGATGTCCGCAGAGCTAAACCATATTTATTCTATAATGAAGTTGACTTCAAGATACCTACTTATAGCGAAGGCGATTCCTTAGCCCGTTATTTCTTAAGAGGTGATGAAGTTAGGGAAAGCGTGAAGATTTTGTATCAATGCTTGGATAAAATTCCTCAAGGTGAAGTAATGGCAAACGATCCAAAGAAAGTTTTGCCGCGCAAGACCGAAATTTATTCACGTATGGAAGAATTGATTCACGATTTTATGATTATAAACTACGGTATAAATCCTCCGATTGGTGATTCTTTCTTCTCGGCAGAAAACCCGAAAGGCGAGTTAGGATTTTATATTGTCAGCAACGGCGAAGGACAGCCTTGGAAAATGAAGATCCGGTCACCTTCGTTCTGCAATCTGCAAGTGCTTTCTAAACTGTGCGAAGGCGCAATGATTTCAGACGTAATCGCTATTATCGGGTCGCTCGATCCGGTGATGGGAGAAGCAGATAAATAAGTAACTAAGTAACTGAGTGCCTGTGTGCCTTAGTAATAAAAATTAAAATTGGCTAAAGATGAGTTTCAAATTCACAGAAGAGAATCTTAATAAAATAGAAGCGATTAGGAAGAAATACCCAACTGCACTTGCTGCTGTTATGCCGGTTATTTATATCGCTCAAGAGCAGAACGGGTATCTTAGCAATGAAGCCATGGAAGAAATTGCTTCTGTACTTGGTATAGATAAAGTAAATGTGCTTAGCGTTGTTACATTCTATACTATGTATCACACAAAACCGATGGGCAAATATCACGTTCAAGTTTGCACGAATGTATCTTGTATGCTTCGTGGCGGATACGAAATTTGGGATCAAGTTAAAGGGAAATTAGGTTTAGATCACATGCAAGTTTCGGAAGACCGTAAATTTTCTCTTGAAGAAGTTGAATGCATGGGAGCTTGCGGTTACGCGCCAATGCTAGCAGTAAATGAAGACTACTTTGAAAATCTAACTAAAGAAAAAGTTGAAGAAATTTTGGACTCTCTCAAGTGATGGAAAGAATAGTTTTACCTCAAATAGAAAATTTTAATACGATAGACGTCTATCTTGCTAATGGCGGTTTTGAAGCTGCTAAAAAGGCCCTTGCAAAAACCTCAGATGAAATTATTGATGAAGTGAAAAAATCGGGTCTTCGCGGGCGAGGCGGCGCTGCATTTTCTTGCGGTCTAAAGTGGAGCTTCATGCCCAAGACTACAACTAAACCAAAGTATCTTTGCATCAACGGTGATGAAAGCGAGCCGGGCTCATTCAAGGACAGACAAATTTTTGAGGATAACCCATTCCAATTGATTGAAGGCGCAATAATTGCGGGCTATGCTATAGGTGCTAAAGTTGCTTATCTGTACATAAGAGGCGAATATCATAAGTGGGTAAATATGATGCAAGCCGCAGTTGATAAGGCTTATGAGAAGGGCTTCCTTGGCGAGAAGATGAAAGAAACTTTCGGTACGGAATTCTCCTGTGATTTATTTGTTCATAAAGGTGCCGGCGCATATATCTGCGGTGAAGAATCTTCATTAATGAATTCTATTGAAGGTAAACGGGGTTATCCAAGAGTTAAACCTCCATTTCCGGCACAAAATGGTTTATGGGGAAATCCTACTACAATTAATAACGTTGAAACAATTACCAATATTCCGGCAATTATTAAAAATGGCTGGGAGTGGTTTTCTAAGATAGGCGCGCCAAAACATCCCGGTACAATTTTATTTGGTATCAGCGGGCATGTAAATAAGCCAGGTGTTTACGAACTTCCATCCGGAATACTTCTTACTGAACTAATTAATGAAGTAGCCGGTGGAGTTATTGGCGGTAAAAAAATTAAATGTGTAATCCCAGGTGGTTCATCTACGCCTCCGTTACGCGGAGATCAGCTAGAAGGGGTTAGGATAGACGCTGATTCGCTTAAAGAAGTTGGATCTGCTATCGGAACCGGCGGTGTTATGGTAATGGATGAAGATACGAATTTATTAGATGTATTAATTCGTATAGCTCACTTTTATCATCATGAGAGCTGCGGGCAATGTACACCTTGTAGAGAAGGCACAGGCTGGATGGAAAAAACTCTGAAAAGAATTAAACAAGGCAACGGAACATCCAAAGATTTGGACTTATTGTGTGATGTTGCCAATCATATAGAAGGTAATACAATTTGCGCTTTGGGCGACGCTGCTGCATGGCCGGTTAAGTTTATGATAACAAGATTCCGTGATGAGTTTGAAAAGTTTGTCAAACCGGAAGTCTCTATTCCGGTTCCCAACAAAGTACACTCTATGAGAGGAACAACTGCTCCGCTCACTAATCTTCAAAAATAACTTGCCATTTTTGTTTAAGTGAGAAACTTGAAAAATTTCTCACTACATTTTAAGCCAAATCCAAGATAGATACGTCTAATTTGTGCGAATTTAAATCACATTCTTGATATTTAAAATCATTTAATTTTCCCGATAATAAAAACGGAAAAGAGTTTGTCTCTAAATTACTGATAACCATGACGGTCAAAATATGAAGACAAAAGTTTTAGTTGTTACTGATGATGAAAAATTATTAGCAGATATACGTAAAGTTGAAGAAGCTACAAAGCAGAATTCGAGTTTCTATTTTGCTGCCACTGAAGATGAAGCAAAAAGGATGCTTGGTAGTGAAGAATTTGCAGTCGTCTGTATCGAGTTCTCAACTTCAAAAATAAATGGATTAGAGTTTCTTTCTCTTATCAAAGACAAATATCCCAAAACATTTAGAGTTTTGTTCACCGATCCTTCAAAGCGCGAAAGAGCCGTATATTCTACATCCGACGTCCACCGTTTTATAAACAAGCCGCTTCGCGATCAAGAATTTGTTAAATCAATTGAGCATTTCCAGAGCTTATCAAAGTATGAATTAGATTCCAAAACCATTTCGGCAATACTTGGTATTGGTCCAATTCCTACTATGCCTGAAGTATACCTCAGATTAGAAAGAGAAATAAATAAACCGGAAGTTTCTATACATCGTATTGCCGATATTATTTCGAACGATCCTCTTGCGGCTGCAAAGGTTATGCATATTGTTTATTCATCATTTTACAATATTTCTAAAAGTATTGTTAATCTTGTCCATGCAATCAACTTTTTAGGCTTAGATATCATCAAGAGTTTAGTATTATATATCAAAGTCTTTATACTAAAAAACCAGCCGCCGGAAATTCAAAATTATCTGAAGAAAGTTAGAGATCATTCAATTGATGTCGCAAAAGTCTCAAAAGCTATTATGAATTTGGAATGCAAGGACCGCGACTTAATCGATTCTGCTTACATAGCCGGACTGTTGCATGATATAGGTAAAATTATCATGGTTCAGTGTAACGATAAATCTAAGCGGATGACGTTTGTCTCCGAACATGGTAGCGACAATCAATTAGAGAAAGAGATCGAAAAGTTTGGCGTTTCACATGTAAATGCTGGCGCTTATTTACTTAGTTCGTGGAGCTTTCCCTCAGAACTTATTTCATCCGTTGCGAATCATCACAATCTGGAAATAATACGTGATGGAGAACTCGGTCTTAACCAGATTGTTTATATAGCCAATGCGCTGGTAACCGCTAATGATATGTGTGTAGATGAAATAAAGAAAATTTACGGGGTTGAAAGAGTAGAAGGCTGGATGGAATTTATCCCTGGTCAACTAGAAGAATTATCCTAAACCGCAACTCAAACTCTTAAAAGGCGAATCGTTGATTCGCCTTTTTTGTTTTTAAACTACTAACTAAGTTTGTATGCAAAAATTTAGGAAACCAATGAAACGACTTTTTTTATTTCTACTCATGGTTGAAACACTTCTTATTGCTCAAGAAAACAAAACTCAAAACGATACTCTCTTACTTAAGTTTGATCAGATTACAGTTACGGCCACACGTTACGCTGAAAATTTAATCGAGATACCTTACGCAGTAACAGTATTAAACGCTGCACAGCTTCAAATGAAGCGTGCTTACGGCATTGATGAGGTAGTCTCTTCTATTCCGGGTGTACTGGCTCAATCTAGAGCGGGAAATCAGGATGTAAGGCTTGTAATACGTGGATTTGGTGCTCGTGGCGCAGGCGACAGATCGAACTATGGAACTTCGAGGGGAATTCGCGTTATGGTCGATGGAATACCGGAGACCGAACCGGACGGTAGAACTTCATTCGATTTACTTGATTTGGGAATAGCGGAGAATATTGAAGTTATTCGTTCAAACGCATCTGCAACTTGGGGAAATGCAAGTGGTGGTGTTATAAACATTTCTACTGTCCCTTCTGCCGGTAGTTCCTTTCTAAAATTGAAAACATCCAGCGGCAGCTTCGGCTTTTTCCAGACACAAGTTCATGCGATGAGTAAATTTTCAGCCGGTAAAATTTTTGTTTCAGCATCTAATACTAATTTTGATGGTTGGCGTTCTCATTCATCCAGCTATAGAACTTTATTCAATGTTGGAATAGTTTCTCAGCTCGATTCCAAAACAGACTTAAAAGCATTCTTGCTTGGCGCAACTAATGTATTCCATGTTCCGGGCCCACTTACCCAAAAACAATTTGATGCTGATCCGCAAATGTCCAATGCAACTTACACTCTAAGAGATGAAAGAAGGCATAACCGTTTAGGAAGAATTGGAATTGTTGTAGATCATCAATTAACTGAAACGAGTTCACTTAGCGGAATGGCATTTGTTTCTCCGAAGTATTTACAGCGGTCTGAAAGAGGAACATTCAGAGATTTTACTCGATATCATATTGGTGGCAATTTCATTTATAAAAATAGACTTAAGCTGGGAGATGATCTGATCAATCAGATTGTTGCGGGCGTAGACGAAGCATATCAGGATGGCGCAATTTTATTTTATTCACTTAGTTCATCAAACGGAAGAGGAGATCAGCTGAAAGATAATAAGCGGGAAGGGGCTAATACTTTTGGCGCTTTTCTGCAAGATGAAGTGATTTTTGGAGAAAAAGCTAGCTTAATCTTAGGGGCTCGTTACGATAAAGTCACTTACTATTCCGAAAGTTTTGTTAATCCCAAATATGGTTTGCAAGAAAAAACTTTTGAAAGACTTACCCCCAAAGCCGGTTTTACATATCGTATTAATCCGGCGTTTAGTTTCTATGCTAATCTAGGCGGTGGAATAGAAGTCCCGGCTGGCAACGAGACTGATCCTTCTTCTACATATGGTCAAGATTTGGTTTATCTGCTAAATCCTCTTTTAGAGCCGATCATCTCTACTACTTATGAAGTTGGATTGAAGCACGTTTTCGTTTTCAACAATGATTTACTCAAATATATCAATTATGATTTGGCGCTTTATCGTATCAACATAAAAAATGATATTGTTCCATACAGAGGCGGACGATTTTACTTTACTGCTGGAAAAACGACACGTAACGGAATGGAATTAGGAACTGAAATTCAATTTGCAAACTCAATTAACTTACGTGGAGCTTTTACTTATACAGACAGCAAATACGATGAGTACTTAGTAGATTCAGTTCATTATGGGAAGCCAAATAAGTTTGCGAATTATTCCGGTAATCAAACTGCTGGAATTCCCAAAACGTTTTACAACCTGAGCGTTTCCTATTCGCCAAAAAACTTATACGGTTTAGCCGGTTCAATTAGTTTGCAGTCTGTTGGTAAATATTTTGTAGATGACACTAATCAATCGGAAGTTCCGGGTTATTCGGTATTAAATGTTGCAATTGGTTTGAATGATGGAATAAAAATATCAAATTGGCTTGAGTTGTCGGCATTTTTCAATATCAACAATATTTTCGATTCTAAATACGCGTCGTCGGCTTTTATCAATCCGGATATTGTAAATGGGGAGGCGTATTTCTTGGAGCCAGGTTTGCCTAGGAATTTTGTTCTTTCATTTTCGCTTCATATAAAATAACGTTTGGAATGGCTGTAACATTTACAGCCATTTTTTCGTCTTATTGCAAAAAGAGAAATACATGATGCGAAAAAGTCTTTGGCTTCTGTTTCTTTTTACTCTTGAATTATTAGCACAGTCATACAAATTGAACGGAATTGTGCTTAATAGTGAATCACGAGAACCAATTCCATTTGTAAATATTAGAATTGTAGGAACCACTCAAGGAACTTCTTCTAATACCGAGGGAAAGTTTCTATTAAGCAGCGAAGAAAGAAGTTTGAAGCTCGCTTTCAC
>JBHEKZ010000379.1:0-3783 GCA_041859025.1 Melioribacteraceae bacterium
GATTTAATTGTTGCATTGGAAAATATTAACGATCCGGGAAATCTTGGAACCATAATAAGGAACAGCGATTGGTTCGGTGTTGAGACAATTATTCTTAGCGAGAACTGTGCTGAAGTTTTTAGTCCTAAAGTAATAAGAGCATCTGCCGGCTCAGTTTTTCATGTCAATATTATAGAAAACAAAGACTTTTACGAGCAGTTAACTGAGTTGAAGGAGAAGAATTATCAAATATATTGTGCTGATCTTTCTGGAGAAGATGTTTACTCATTTGAAAAAGAAATGAAATCAGTTTTGGTAATGGCTAACGAATCCCATGGTCCGACCGAAGAATTATTAAGGATTTGCAATACGAAGATTACGATACCAAGAAAAGGAAAAGCAGAGTCATTGAATGTTGCAAACGCTTCAGCTGTAATATTATCAGAATTAACGAAAAAAAAACCTCTTTCGTAATGAAAGAGGTTTTGAAAAACCGTCATCCTTGAGGATGTCTAATAATAAAACTTATTTCTTTTTTGGCGGAGCAATTGCGTCTTTAGCTTGTTTAGCTACTCTGAACTTTACAACTTTCTTAGCTGCAATCTTAATTGTTTCACCAGTTTTTGGATTTCTGCCCATTCTTGCTTTTCTGTCAACTAGAACTAGTTTGCCAAGTCCAGGAATAACAAAACCTTTTTTAGCTTCTTTGTAAGCAAGTGTTACAAATTCATCTAAGAATTCGCCAGTAGCTTTTTTGGTAAGACCAGATTTTGCAGCCATGTGTGTTAAGATTTGTCCTTTTGTCATTGCCATTGTGTTAGCCCTTTATTTTTTGGTGAATAAGTTCGCATGAAAATTAGTATTTTTTTAATATAAAACAAACATTTATTGTCTTGTTAATACAACAATTGATTAAGAGCAAAGTGCTAGATAAATCAATAGATACACAGTTAAAATTGACTTACGAATTACAAACAGAATGAGTTCTCTATGTCGCGAAATCGAATTACACTTTTAGAAAAAATAAAGTGCTGCTTTCTGATTTTTACTCTTACGTTATTTTTCAACCAGCAAAGTTTTGGGCAAGTAAGCAAAAAATCTTTAGCAAAAACTGATTCAACTAAATCCGAGAATTCAATTCTTGCTGACACAACAAAACCAGCTCTTCCAAAAATTACTCTCAAAGCAGTTAGACCAACTTCACTATTGCCAAAATCTTTCAGTGGAAACACTGTTCAAAAAAATAAATTGGAATCTGTTGATTATAGATTCACAGAAGATTTTTTAAATGAGTTTTCCGGAGTATTCTTAAAGAAACTTGACAGCGGCGGCTCACCAACAGAAGTTAGTTTGTATGGATTGGATAGCAGATCAACAGCTATTCTTAATGATGGAATTAATGTTACTAACAGACTAACAAATTTTGCTGATCTCCATCTGTTCCAGTCGGAAAGTATTGATTCTATTGAGGTTTTACCACTTTCTCGCGGATTTCTTTACGGCAATTCTGGAATTGCTTCAATAAATCTTATTTCGAGAGTACCGGCGGGCAATCGCCCATACTCAAGATTGAAATACTATCAAGCACCCGCCGGTGAAGGATTGATAGATGGAATTTTCAATATATCACCTTTCAAAAAATTGAATACTTACATAGAGCTAACCAACCACGGGGCTGACGCGTTTTATAAGAATAGCAACTTCTCAACATGGATGGGAAACGTTAGAATGGATTATTTGCTTTCGCAGAGTACAACGATACGACTGAACTACAAGCATACAAAATCTACAACTTCCTTAAATGGCGGGGTTGATGTTGAGGCAACACATAATAATTATCCTACTGTCTCTATTGATGAGCTTATTTACGACAATCAGTATGCGTCAGTTCGGTTTTTGAACAGATATAATACGGCAACAAATAATTTTCTCTCTGCCTCTTTATTCTCCAAATTAATTGCTGATTCTCCAACCGAAATTTCCTTCTATTATATAGATGATCTTTCCGAGTTCAGGCAGAATGTCAGCGGATCAATACAAGAAGGTGTTTTGCCGGTTTCACACAATAATCAATCGGCCACGTTTGGCGGAAGATTGAGGCAAGATTTCTCTACTGACTTTTTCAACTTCACCTCAATTTCAAGTTTTGAGAGAAGCCTGTTTAATTCTCCATTGTTCGAAAAAGAAATTACCCAAACGATCTTTTCAACTTCTGCAGTTGCTTCATTAAAATTAGCCGACAATTTTATTCTGCCATCCGGATTTATCAAGTACCAAAATATTTCACAAAAAAGTTATTTAGGCTTTGGAGCTGACGCGGTTATTAGAATTAACGAGGCTGCTTCAATTTATGCCGGATTATCTCACTTTGAACAGCCAATTACTCCGATAGAAAAACGTTTCTCGAAGAACATCAATATCAATGAAAACCGGCAAATCCAAACTGCTGAGTTGAAAGCTACTTTCTCATTTAATCCGGTTACTATTTCTTTAGATTATTTTATGACGAAGAATGATAATGAGCTTCTAAGCGCGTTTATTGAATCGAACGAGCGAAACGATGCCGCTTATTTTGTTGATGCTGTGAACTCTACATCGCACGGGTTGTCACTTTGCGCAGAAGTAAAACTTTGGAAATTATCTTTTAGTTCAAGCAGTACACTTTATTTGTCAGAGGATGAAAGAATCCGCCGCGGGTTACCACAATTTTATTCTACCGGCGGTGCATATTATATAGATACTCTTTTCAATAACAATCTAAAATTAAAAACCGGATTTAATTATTACAGCTATGGCTCCCGATACGAGCAGCATTTCGATTTTGAAAAAGGAATCTCTTCTTCATTTGTATACAACACCACAAACAGCAGCTATTCACAAATAAGTGGATTGGAATTTACACCATCCTTTCAGATTGATTTTTTTCTTGCCGGAAGAATTCAAGACAGCGCAATAATCTACTTTACATGGGAAAACCTCTTGAATTCGCAGTATTCGGTTATTCCATTTTACCCGGTTCGACCGCGAGGTTTGCGCTTCGGGGTGGCGTGGGAATTCCTTGATTAGCATAGGGTAACTTACCTAAGTTAGCTACCGAAGATATTTCAAATACGAGGCACTATGAAAAGCAAAATGTTTGTTTTCGCATTACTGTTTCCTTTTTTGATTTTTGCGCAAACACTTGTTACAACTACACCAAAATTTCCCAAGCAGACTGATATCATTACTCTTACGTTTGATGTTAAGAACGCAACTCATGCAAATAAAATTGCCGGCTATACTGGTGTTGTTTACGCGCATACCGGAGTAAGTCTTAAATCGCAATCTGGCGCCATTACTAAATGGCAAAAAGTTATAGGTAACTGGGGAGATAATGCCGCTCAGCCGCAATTAACAAGATTGAGTACGGATGTCTATCAAATCACGATCAGCAATCCCCGCAATTACTATAAAGTAACTGATGCTACTCAAACGATAACCGAATTATGTATGGTACTTAGAAGTGCCGATGGAAAGCAGCAGTCGGAAGATTTATTTATTCCTATGTACGAATCCGGAATCTCGATTGTTTTTAACAAACCAACAGTAAATGTTTCATTTGGCGATCCGTTGCGCTCACCGGTATTTGTTAAGCCGGGCGGAACTGTAGATGTAGATGTTTCCGTGGCTGAAGTTGGTACGAAAACAAAATCTGTAAAACTCTATGTGAACGGAACTGAAAAAGCTCAAAGCACAACATCTGCATTAAAGTATCAATTTGTTGCAAATAGTTTTCCGAGCGGAAAGAACGAAGTTAAAGTTGTA
>JBHEKZ010000499.1:0-3551 GCA_041859025.1 Melioribacteraceae bacterium
ACATTTCTTGGATTCCACAAAATCCACATGTGTTCAACAATTCTATATTAGAGAACATTAAAATTGCGAATGAATCTGCAACAGATGAAGAGGTAATAGAAGCGGCAAAAAAAGCTAGACTGCATGATAGAATAATGAGACTGCCTCAAAAATACTCTTCCTGTTTAGGAGAATATGGAGCAAAATTTAGCGGCGGTGAAGTCCAGAGACTTGCCATAGCAAGAGCACATTTACGAAATTCGAAAATCTTACTTGTAGACGAACCAACCGCGAATCTCGATCCATTAATTGAAGAAGAAATTTTGAAAGACTTATTCCATCTGTATGAAGGAAAAACAACTTTAGTGATAGCTCACCGATTAAATACAATTATAAATGCTGAAAAAATAATTGTCCTAAAAGAAGGAAAGCTTTTGGATTATGATTCTCACGATAACTTGATTTCAAGAGATAGCTATTACAAAAAAATGGTGGAATCATATTATGCGTGAAATGACTAAGCCTTTTCTTAAAATTCTTTTATTAGGCAAAGAATATAAATATTGGATGATTCTAGCCGCTGTAATTGGCTTTTTTACTGTTGGCAGCGGAATTGGATTGATGATGACTTCCGCTTACTTGATTGCTAAAGCGGCAATACAAACACCGATTTATCAATTGCAAGTAGCAATTGTTGGTGTTAGGTTTTTCGGAATCGCACGCGGCATATTTCGTTATTTTGAACGATATATATCTCACGAAGTTACTTTCAGACTATTGGCAAAGTTTAGAGTTTGGTTCTTTCAATCGTTAATTCCGTTGGTCCCATCCAAAACAAGCGATCTGTCAAGCGGCGATTTGCTAACAAGATCGATTGAAGATATCGAAAGTTTGGAACACATTTTTGTAAGGGTGATTTCACCGGTTTTGGTTTTTGTTGGAGTAGCTCTTTTAATGTTTTTCCTTTTGTTGATGTTCGGGATAAGCTACGCTGTTGTTTTTATATTCATGTTTCTCGCTTCAGCGGTGGTAATTCCTTTATTTACATTTTTGCTTAGTAAAAAACTTGGAGAAAAAATTGTACTGCTAAAATCGAACCTAAAAGATTTTTCAATTGATGGAATTGGCGGAATTCAAGAGCTGTTAGTTTTTGGACTACGGGAAAAGTGGTTAGCCGAATTCCACAAAATCCAAAATGATCTGATTCTTGCTGAAAATAAAATGAACAGAATTATGTCATTTCATGAAGGATTAAGCAGCTTTGCAATGAACATCACAGTCGCAGTAATGTTATTTATTGCAATTCCGGATGTTACAACTGGTAAGCTTAACGGGGTTTACTTAACAGTTATTACTATTGGAATTATGGCTGCTTTCGAGATTGTTACTCAAATCCCGCTCGCATTTCAGTATTTAACAAAAAGCGTAGAGGCTGGAAACAGACTTTTTGAAATTACTAATAATGAAGTTGTAGTTGGTAAATCAAATGTGCCCGAGAAAATTAGAATAGATGATTTTGATATAACGGTGAAGAACGTTTCTTTCTCTTATGAAAACGAAATAAATACATTGTCAAATGTTTCCTTCTCTATTAATAAAAACAGGAAGACGGCAATTGTTGGAGCAAGCGGAAGTGGAAAATCTACTATTGTTAATTTGTTGACAAGATTGTGGAAGTATGATAGCGGTGAGATTTCAATCGGCAATCTAAGCTATGATAAACTTGATGAAGAGCAAATTCGCAATTTAATCTCTGTTGTTCCTCAAAAAGTTCATTTGTTTACCGGAACGGTCAAAGATAATCTTGCAATCGCAAAACAAGATGCAACAGACGAAGAATTATACAACGCTCTAGAGCAAGTTGATATGAAGAAAACTATAGAAAACCTTCACGAAAAGTTAAATGCAAATATCGGTGAGTATGGAAAAAAGCTCAGCGGAGGAGAAGCGAAGCGACTATCAATTGCGAGAGCGCTTCTTCGCAATACCCCTATTCTGGTTTTTGACGAAATCAACTCTCACGTAGACAGCATCACAGAAAGAAATATGCTTGCTGCTATTAAGAACATTTCTACGGATAAAGGAATTCTCTTTATCACTCACCGAATAATTGATATGGAAATGTTTGACGAGATTTTAGTCCTTTCAGATGGAAAAATTATAGAAAGAGGTAAACATCCGGAATTGCTGGCAAATGGTAAAATGTATAACAGCCTTATCCGTTCGCAAAACCAGAGCCTTAATTTTTAATTAACTCATTGTTTTGCTTCCCCCTTTATTTGATTCTATTTTTACATGCAATTATTTATTACTGAAGAGGAAATCTATGCTGGATAAAATTATTTATATAGCCAAAGAAGCGGGCGAAGTACTTAAAAGCGGATTTGGTAAAAATTTTTTAATAGAATATAAAACCAATGTTGCTAATCTTGTTACTGAATATGATAAGAAATCTGAACAAAAGATTATTGAGTTTGTGAATAAGGAATTTCCTACTCACTCTATTCTCGCTGAAGAGAGTGGAAGTCATGACTCATCAAGTGAATATTTGTGGGTTATTGATCCGCTTGATGGAACTACAAACTTTGCTCACGGATTGCCAATTTTTTCTGTTTCAATTGGAGTTCAGAAAAAAGGGGAAATGATTTGCGGAGTTGTTTATGATGTTATGCGCGATGCAATGTACTCGGCAGAAAAAGGAAGTGGTGCGTTTTGTAATGGAAGAAAACTTAATGTTAGCACAAATGACGACTTGCATAAAAGTGTTTTAGTAACTGGATTTCCTTACAATGTACACGAAAATCCGGATAATGCTTACGAAAGATTTACCGCTTTTTTGCGGGTTGCACGGGCGGTAAGAAGACTAGGTTCGGCTGCAATTGATATGTGTTATGTTGCCGAAGGAGTGTTTGACGGTTTCTGGGAAGTTTCTCTTAATCCTTGGGATATGGCTGCGGGCAAATTGTTGATTGAAGAAGCCGGCGGAGTAGTTACAGATTTTTCCGGCAAACCGATGAGCATTTTTGATAAACAGATTTTAGCAAGCAACGGGCAAGTACACAAAGGTATGATTGATGTGCTGCGGGTTTAGGCTTTTGCAAGAGGCCTCAAAAATGTTGAGGCCTCAAAACTAATTCTATAATGCTATGGAAGAATTATTTAATTCTTGTCTCACACTCAAACAGCTTTGGTGTTTCATACTTCGAAAAAGTCTTTTCTACAGTTGTGTTTCCAACGCTTACATCTTTTTTCTTTTCCGGAACCTTAAACTGAATGCCGACTCTCTCTTTACCTTTCGTCATTTCAAACGGCAGTTCGTAATCAACTGTAAAGAATTCGTCTCCGTGTTTTTCAATCTTCTTAGTGGGAATTTGAATTCCATCAACAGCTAAATAATATTCGGTTTGGCTTTCATCTCCAAAGTATGTTGTGCGGAGAATTGTCGGTTTGTCAGGAACAACGTTAATATCAAACCGGAACCATGATTTAGATTTTACCCATTTTTTCCCGGCAGTCTCACCTTTTTCTGCAATCCACGCTTGGTAGTTGTGCTCATCGTTTGAGAACTTATC
>JBHEKZ010000099.1:0-3540 GCA_041859025.1 Melioribacteraceae bacterium
TCTCTGATATAATTGTAATAAATTATTATCCCAGGAAGCGAAAGCGTAACAATTGGCATTGTGAAGCGCTTAACTAAGTCAAAAATTTTCTGTAAGAAATTAAGTTCATCAAAATTAGCTGAAACAACATCCGCAACAGGCAATATGTTTAATGCAATTGAAAAAATGAAAATTAATCCTATACCAAGCACCATGGTCGGTAAAGAATAGACAACCAAAGAAATTTTACTTAAAACTCTTTCAATCCATTTTGCCCTATTCTTGCGCAGATATTGCACGAGCGAAATCGAAATTGCTATTTGCAAAACAAAGCTTATAATTGCCAGAAATAGAGTGAGTGGTGCTTTTTCTAAAATTATGGATTGTACGGGTTCTCTGTAAGTATAAGAGACCCCTAAATTGCCATGCGCAATATTCACTAAAAATCTTAGATATTGTTCCCCTATGGATTTTTCAAGTCCATAATTATTTTTAACCGTTTCTCGTAATTGCGGACTGAATTGCGGGGACAAATATTTTTGAGTTGGATCACCTGGAGACAAACGAATAAGAACAAAACCGACACTTATCAAAAGAAATATTGTTACCAGGTAAGTTGAAAACGTAGATATTGCTTTCTTCCATTTTCGTTTCGTAACTAATTTATCTTCCATTCCCAACACTTTTGAATTGTAGCTAAAGGAGAAACTTTTACATTTTGTATACGAGAATTGATTGCGACTGAATTATCAATCCAGTACAAAAAAATCACTGGCTGATCTGAAAAAATAATTTCTTGAAGTTCGCTGATTAACATTCTACGTTTATCAACCGAAAGTCTCATATCCAGTCTATCTAGTATTTCGTCTACCCTTTTATTTTTGTATTCAGAGATATTTCCTTGCGCAATATTTGGATCGGAATGCCAGTAAGGTTTTAGATTTAGAGGAACTGGGACACTCCAGCCGGCAAGCCATGCATCAAGTTGTCTGTTAAACATTTTTTCAAAAAAAACAGCGGGTTCAAGGGCCTGCAGCTTAACACTAATTCCAACAGCTTTAAGATTATTCTGAATTCTTATTGCAGCATATTCTCTAAATTTATTACTTGTAGGAAAACTTAGTGTGAATGTAAACGGAAGTCCTTTCTTCTCAATTTGTCCATCGTTATCAAAATCACGCCATCCTTCTGAATCTAGAATTGCTTTTGCAAATTCTACATTAAATGGAATTGGAGCGGATCTTCTGACAAGTGAGGTAAATATTGGCGAAACCGGTGTGGACATCAGTTCACCATTGTTAAGTAAATATTCCTTTATAATTGACTCTCTATTTATGGCTTGAACTAAGGCCATCCTTATTCTTCGAGAATCGAATAATCCACCGATTTTCTTTTCGGCAATTCCTCCGAAGTTAACCCTTAATCCTAAGTAATCATATTCTCTACCTTTGCGTTTTCTAATCAAGAACATATTTAGTTTACTTAATTCCTGCAGTTCTTCGGGCTTAATATATTCTGTTATGTCTATATCACCATTTTTAAGTTGGAGTATTCTGGAAGTATAATCTGGTACAATTTTAAAGACCAGTTCTTCAATTTGCGTAGGTGTACTAAAAATTGATGCATGATTAGCTAAGAGTTTGACACTTTGGTCTTTATTAAATTCTTTTACTTTATAAGGTCCAGTACCGCCGCTGATTTTAATTTTATCTAATGCTGCAAGTCCGCTTCTATCATGCTTTTCAAATAAGTATTTAGGCAAAATTGGAAGATCAAAATCGTAGTAAGTTACATTTCTGTTAGGCAAAAAGTTAATTTTAAGTTTGTGATCGTTTATTTTCACGAAAGTTTTTGCAAGATCAATGCTTAAGTCCTTCTCAAGATAATAATTGTAAAAAGTGCCGTAGAATCTGCTTTCCACTTTTTTATCTGAATAAATGTCAAAGCTGAATATTACATCATCAACTGTAAACTCGCTGCCATTTTCCCATTTTACTCCACTTTTTAATGTTATTACTACTGATGAAGAATCATTTATCCACTCAATTTTGCTTGCTAAAACCGGGAAAGAAATCGGTTCTCCTTTTTCGCTATCCCAGTCATGCCCAACTAATCCTAAAAATATTAATTCGGAAATATTTGCTTCCGCCTCACTCATGGTATAAAGCGGATTAAGCGTTTGAATATCATTTTCAAGTCCTACAACAACCCGATTCGATGTTTCATTTTTTGTGCATGAGGCACAAATCAAAAGGAAAAGAACAGGTAAAAATCTTTGTAATTTTATTTGAATAAGTTTCATAAATTGCCTGAGGTTACTTATCTACAAAACAGTATTACCAATTGAGAATTCTTATTTAATATAATGATTACATCATAAAATCAACAGTATTGCAACAAACGGGAATTAGCTGATGTTAAGTGTAAATATTCAATCTGTCAGTAGAAGAAGTGAAATTCCGAATTGCGTTGTTTTGAGCAATATAATATTTGATTTGAAGCCAAAAGAAATTCTGGCTGTTATAGGTGCAAACGGCGCTGGTAAAACCACCCTTCTGAATTCTCTGCTGCTTCTTGATAGGGATAATATATCAGTTAAAGGAAGCATCAACCTATTGGAGACACAACTGCTTGAAGCTAGCGAAGCAGAATTGATAAATGCACGGAAAAATTACGTAAAGTATATTTTTCAAGACGCGTCAAATTGCTTCGATCCCTTAAAGAAATTTGTATATTATTTTAACGATACATCCCAAATAAATGAATTGGAATCGTATCTGAATTATTTTCTGCTACCTGGCCCCGATGAAATTTTAAAAAAGTACCCAACACAGTTGAGTGTTGGTTCTGTTCAGCGATTGGCGATCATATGGGGAATGCTAAAAAAAAGTCCACTATTAATGCTCGACGAACCTACTTCTGCTTTAGATCCGCCTCTCATAAATTTGCTTAGTCATAAGCTTAAAGCATGGTGCGAACATAATCTTTCTTCTGTTATTTTTGCTACTCAAAACATTGAGTTTGCTGTTAGCACAGCTAGTTCTGTTGCTATTCTTACAAATGAAGGATTAATAAATACACGCACAAAGGAAGTCAAACAAATTGAAACACTTTTAATGAGTATTCCACCAATCAAGACACCATGCAACCAATAATTGATATAGATAATGTTACATTTTCATATCTTCGCTCTGCTAACTCACAAAATGTAGCTCTTACAAAGATCTCACTAAAATTATTCAATAGCGAAATATTTTGTATTATAGGAGAAAGCGCCTCAGGCAAGACAACGTTAGCCAAACTTCTAGCTGGGCTTTATAAACCATCTAATGGAGAGATTAAATACAACACAGAACTAGTTGAATCCAAACATTCAATTCAAATACTATTTCAAAATTCTGACGAGCTCCTTAATCCAAGAAGAAAAGTTATTGATGTACTTCAAGATGTAAAAACGAGTGAGCACTTATTTAAATCAACTTTAAGTGAGCTAAACATTCCGGATAATCTACTTGACAAACAATGTAGTGTTATTAGTGGAGGAGAAAGGCAACGCGTTGC
>JBHEKZ010000138.1:0-4640 GCA_041859025.1 Melioribacteraceae bacterium
AATTGTGTTAGATTTTTCATCGTATAGAGCAATATAAAAATTCTTTGCGGACATTAATCTGCCGACCACTTCATGAATTTTCTGATACAGACTGTATATGTCTGAAGCAGTATAAGCATACTCCGATATATCGAATAAAGCTTGCTGAATTTTTTCTTTACGGTTTCTTTCAGTAACATCTCTTAAAATAGCCTGTACTAAGTATTTCCCTTCAATAGAAACTGCTTTTAATGTTATCTCTGTATCAATTAATTCACCTTCTTTTGTAGTATGTACCCAATTAAATCTTTGCGGATTTCCCTTTAGAGTCTCACTAATCTTTTCCGACGCAGATTCTTTTGATGTCTTTCCATCGGGTTGTAATTCCGGAGAAAATTGTGCCGGAGAAAGACCTATTAATTCATTGCGCTCGAATTTTAGCATGTCACACACAGCCTGGTTACAATCTATTACTACGTCAGTCATAAGGAACATACCATCAATCGAGTTTTCAAAAAGAGACCGGTACAATGCCTCGCTCTCTTTTATTCTCTGTTTGCTTACAATTTCTTTCGTAATATCACGAGACAGTCCAAACGTACCGATTATTTTGCCTTCAGTATCGTACAGAGGCATCTTAGTTGTTGAAACCCATGTGGTATGTCCGTCTTGCCAATCTTCTTTTTCTTCTTTACCAATTAAAGCTTTACCAGTGTTTATAATCTCTTGTTCATCGTTGTAAGCAGCAAGAGCATGGTCGTAACCAAACATATCAAAATCGGTTTTACCAATTAATTCGCTTTGCTGACTTACGTTATGTTTTGCGGCCATTGCCGGATTCACTTTAATGATCTTACTGCGTAAATCTTTGAAGTAGATGCTATCGGGAATACTGTTTAATAACGCCTGAAGAAGATTTTGTTCGGATTCATATTTGTTTATTATCTCTTTCTGTTCCGTTATATCTTCTACAAATGCAATTAGTTCTTTTACTTCATTATTCACTTTTTTAACAATACTAACTCTTAGCTTGCCGTATAAAATATTGCCGGATTTAGTTAAATAACGCTTCTCAATTAAATACTGAGTTCTTTTTCCCTCTATTAATTCGTTAAATAATTTTTGATCTCTCTCGTAATCCAATGGATGACTAATTTTTGCGATAGTTAAGCTTCTTACCTCTTCTTCTGTGTAACCAAGCATTTGGGTAAGAGCGTGGTTCATCTGAATTACTTTTCTGTTGACATCAAACAGAACAATGCCAAAATCCGCATTGTCGTAAATTGCTTTGAAATAATTGGTGTCTTGCAAGGCTTTAAGTGAAGTTTTGGTTCGAGTAACTGAAGGCTTCTTCTCCTTAGCAACTTTTTTCTTCGTTGATTTTGGGGAATCTTTTTTGTTTAACTTTTTAGCCATCATATCCTCTTAACTGGACAAGTAATTTCATATCTGAATTCAATATAAAAAAATTGATTAAAAATTTTTAAGCAATTTCGATTTGGGAAATAGTGCAAATATTATTCTCAATTAATTACTTTGAAAATCTCAGTTCTGTTAGAATTAATTAAAAGTTTTTTTCGCTCTGGAATATCTATAGTACTACCGGTTTTGACATTTAACAATTTGTTTTTCAGAGAAACCATGTTTCCAAGTCTATTCAAATCAACTTCTTGATTTGATTTTGAGTTATTTACAACAACCATAAGTTTTTCTTTGGAAGACCATCTAAAGTAAATATATACATCATTAATTGGCGGAAAATGAGTTAGGTTGCCTGTAGCTAAAGCGGGGTATTGTTTTCTTAATACGATCAATTCTTTGATGTGGTTGAATAATTCGTTCTCATTTTTCTCGCGTCCGTTTTCTGTGAATGCGTTTCTTTTGTCATCCGGAAAGCCCCCCGGATAAGGCATTCTTAAGGTTCCATGATCATCGGTACCAACAAGACCAATTTCCGAACCATAAAATAGTTGTGGAATTCCTCGGGTAGTGAGCAGAATATCGTAAACCATTTTTGTTTTTTCTAAATTGCCCTTAGTAAAATACGCAACACGCGGTACATCGTGATTATCGGCAAAAGTTACCAGTTGTGTCGGATCAGGATACAGATAATCTTTTGCGATTACATTATAAATTTGATAAGTGCTTTGTCTACCTTCGGCAAATCCAATTAGTACATCTCTAAGCGCAAAATCAGTTACTGCCGGTAAATGCGAGTTTATTTTTCTAAAATAATTGTTCTGCTGATATGTCGCGAGCAGATCGGCGTCGCCAGTCCATACTTCGCCGACAATGTTTATTGTAGGATATTCATCCCGAACAATTTTTGCCCATCGCGCCATATACTTTTGATCGTTGTATGGGTAAGTGTCTTCACGAATTCCGTCTATGCCGGCAAATTCCATCCACCAAATTGTATTCTGATTGATATAATTTTGCACAAACGGATTTCTCTGATTCGGATCGGGCATTCCTCTAACAAACCATCCTTGTTCTACATGCTTAATGGTAGAACTGTCAGCGTGAATATCGCTGAATACCATCTTGTGATGATTAGCATCTAAATGTTTGTCAAGTGTTCCGTTAAACCAGTCTTCAGTTGGGAGATTTTTCATCCAGGGATGATCATCACTGCAATGATTTGCCACGTGATCTAGAATTACTTTCATTCCTCGTTTATGAGATTCCTCTACATACTTTTTATAGAGCGCATTTGTACCAAAACGGGGATCAACTTTGTAGAAATCCGTTGCCGCGTAACCATGATAAGAACGAAATGTATTGTTTTCTACTACCGGAGTTAACCAAGTTGTAGTAACACCAAAATCTTTTAAATAATCCAGCTTGTTAATCACACCTTGTAAATCGCCGCCGGCTCTTCCTTGTCCTTTAGTCTTTTGCATATAATCTGAATATCCTGGAACAGAATCGTTTGTTACATCACCATTAACAAAGCGGTCCGGCATTATTAGGTATATCACATCGCTCTGCGAGAAACCTTGATAACGTCCGTATGCAGATTCTCGTTTTAAAATTGGAAAGGTAATAGAGGCTTTCTCTTTATTTTTTGTCAAGATTAACTGATATTCTTTTGGAGGAAGATTATTGTGGATGACAATGTCAATAAAGGCATAAGCAGCATTTTTAATTTTATGAACTTTAGCAACTTTTATTCTGGAGTCATCAAAGCGAGCGCTAACGTTATCAAGACTCTGTCCGTAAACCATAATCTGAATTTTATTCATTTTCATTCCAACCCACCAATTTGGGGGATCGATGCGATTGACTGAAAGTTGCTGTGCACAAATGTTAATTGTTACAACGAATAACATCACCCAAATTTTTTTCATCCTTTTCCTCATAACCGTGTGGCTTATTATAAAATTGGTGTATTTAAACCAATCACAAAATTGTTGTTGCCAAAATAATTCAACTTCCACGTAAACTCTAATCTAAATGGAAACAATGCTTGACCAATTCCAAAACCAATTTCAGCAAAAGGCTTCTTGAATTCCGTTATTGAACTTCCAATTCCATAACGTGAAATTCTGGGCATTATTGTTTTGCTTTCCGGTGTTGTCTCAATTAGTGCTGCGTTAAAGTGAAGACTCATGTTCATTTGCCAATCAACCAAAAAACTGAGATTTAAAAAGCGAAACACTTCGTCACTTAAATCATTATCAATAGAAAGGACAAGAGCTTTGTCGCCAAAAACTTCATCGGTTCGCAAAGTTCTGAAAGTGTTAGATTGACTAGCGCTGCTTATATTTCCCGGCAGTGCATACATCATCTGGAAAGGAATTTTCCCGGATGAATGAAGGCCGGTAAGTGAAAAGTTTGTTCTGGCACCGCCAAAAATTGGAACGTAACTATTCAGCGAAATACGATACATTTGAAAATCCAAATTGCTTTTAAATAATTCCGGACTACTAAAAGTAAAATTGCCGTTAATTGACACAAACGCCCCCCCTTGATTTATCTTTCTTCTGAAATAGCCGTCTTCAATAAATTTTCTAAAATCCAATTGAAAATTCGCAGTTAATGCATTGATTTTTGTTTCGTAGATAGGCTGAACCGCATTGAAGGTTTTATTTTTATTGAAAATGGAAAAATCAGTATTAACGTAAGCACTATTATCGGTTCTGTTCATGTAGCCGATGCCAATGCTTAGTACCGGAAAAACTTGGCTCCAAACCGAAGCGTTAAATCCCTTAGTGTAATAATAATCTCGGAAGTCATATTTGCCAAGAAGGCTCACAAGTGTTGAGGTTAATTTGTTATATTGGATTGATTCGCTGAAAAGATCGGTAAGTTTGCTAAAAGCCCGCAAAGAGAAATTTGTTGTTCTGTAGTCTCCTATAAAATAATTGCTTGCAAATTCACCTTTGAATTTTTTGTCGGCGAATCCATAAGACATATCCAGCTTAATATTACTTCGCTTATCAAACTGCTGAACAGCATTTACTCCGAAATTAAGCGAATGCCCTTCAACTCTGTTGAACGAATAAAGAGAAATCGGGCTGGTTATGAAGATATCGTTGCTAATCGAAAGCGAAGGTGAAAGTAAGGAAAAATCATCCCAGAAATTTTTCGAAATTGATTGTATGCTGTCGATTCTTGCGTATGCATCAAGTTCTTCTTTTGTGTTGGGAATTGTTTGT
>JBHEKZ010000408.1:0-4807 GCA_041859025.1 Melioribacteraceae bacterium
TTTTTCCTTGCACCCATTTCACGTAGAATTGCGCTTGAAAAACCATACTTATTTTTCATTTCTGATTGATAATTCAAGTCTTCTTGCAAATTATCTGCCGGATGAATTCCTAAACTACCAGTCTTAGGCGTATACTTGTCAATCATCCAGTACTCAACATAAATTGGATTGCATATTGCTTGCATTGTTTGTTTCTGATTTGTGCTTTTACCAGAACTACTAACAATACTTGTTTTACCGGTTTTTCTTTCTCTTAAATATTCTTTTAATACTTCAATTGGCTTTTTAAGCCCTGAGTGTGGTTTTTCTAACTCACTTTTCAGCTTTTCAAATGGTTCTTTGTCTATTGTTTTTTCGTTATCAAGCAGCAAAGCTAGTTGTGCATCGCTTGCTATTTTTGCCGCTGAAATTTCTGCTGTACTGTTAACCTCTCTTGGCTGTACTGGCTCTTCTTTACAATAAGTAAAGACAACAACTGTCAATAACGCAAAAAATAAGTGAGTGAGTGAGTGAGTGAGTAGGTTTACTAAACGCTTGTTTCATAAATCCCTCCCAAGGATTTTTGTTTTTTATGCGTGGTTTTTAACAAACCCCAATCCAAGAAAAGAAAATTCCCTTCAATTTGCAATAAAAAAGATTTTGCTTAATTGGACTTATTCTCCACAAAAGCGCTGTAGTTTCCATTAAAAAGTAACCGAATTACTCACCTTCACTATTAGCTCTATCGTTGCTATATTTCGGTCAAAATTATTGAAGAATATGAATCAGCCAGATGTACGTGTTGGAGTGTTGACGGAAAAGGAAATCCGCTTTGATCTTTACGGCGATTTCTCCGTTCGCGGTTACGAAAAAAAATTCAGCGGTAAATTTACAGTTAAACTCGCCGGAGATATGATTACTCTTATCCATGATAAGAAAGAAGTTCTTTCCGCTAAGGAAATTTCATTTATACCGAACGATCTGGAAATAGAATCATTTCTTCTTCGCGATGTAGTTATTGGAATAAACTTCCACTGGCAGAAAAAAGAAAATCAGAGGTTCCGCGGCAAACTAAGTTTGATAATTGAAGAAGATAAAATTACTGCTGTAAACATTCTTCCTTTAGAGGATTATTTAACAAGCGTAATCTCATCCGAGATGAGCCCTAACTCATCGCTCGAACTTTTAAAAGCGCATGCGATTGTTTCCCGCGGCTGGCTTCTTGCTCAGCTTGCAAAGAAAAAGACTCACACAAACACAATGATTGAAAACGCATCGGAAGATGAAGTAATCCGCTGGTACGATAGAGAAGATCATATCAATTTCGATTTCTGCGCCGATGATCACTGTCAGCGTTATCAAGGAATTACAAAAATTATTAACGATCACGCTACAACGGCAATTATGAAAACACGCGGATTATTCCTTACATACAACGATAAAATTTGCGATACGCGCTACTCGAAAAGCTGCGGCGGAATTTCGGAAGCATTTGAAAACTGCTGGGAAGACACTCCGCATAAATATCTTTCTCCGATTATCGATTACAAGTTTGAACTCGACGGTTACGAAACCGACTTAACTAAAGAAAATTTTGCCGAGAAGTGGATAAAGAGTTCACCTCACGCATTCTGCAACACAACCGATAAAAAAGTTCTCTCTCAAGTGCTTGTGGATTTTGACCGCGATACAAATGACTTCTTCCGCTGGAAAGTTGAATACACTCAGGAAGAAATTGCCGGATTGATAAACACTAAAAGCGGTTTTGATTTCGGCGATATTCTTGATCTCGTTCCGGTTAGCCGAGGAGCTTCGGCACGACTTATCAAACTAAAAATCATCGGCACTAAAAAAACTTTAACAATAGGCAAAGAACTTGAAATAAGAAAAGTTCTTTCCAAAACTCATCTTTACAGTTCGGCATTTATTGTACAAAAAGAAAATATTGTTAACAGCATTCCTCAAAAATTTACTTTGCTTGGTGCCGGCTGGGGACACGGAGTTGGACTTTGCCAAATTGGCGCGGCTGTAATGGGAGAAAAAGGTTACACGTTTGATGAAATACTAAAGCATTACTTTCGCGGGGCAACCATTCAAAAAGGATATGAATGAGAGTACTTTTCACTTGTCTTTCCCAAAGCTGGGGCGGAATGGAAATGTACGCTTTAACTACGGTTAAGCAACTTCTCAAACATAATATAGAAACCGAACTAGTCTGCTTTCCGGAATCGCGGCTTCACGTAGAAGCGGCTAAAGAAAATATTACGATTCACACTTTTAGATTTAAGTCGTATATAAATCTCTCGGCCACAAGCAAGCTATCCTCATTGATAAAGAAGAACTCCTACGATGTAATTGAATGCGGCGGATCTAAAGATTTGTGGCTTGTTGTTCCGGCATTGAAACTGTCCAGCTCAGCAATTCCATTATTTCTTTCGAAACAGATGGCTTCGTTTATTATAAAGAAAGATTTAATCCACCGCTGGATTTACAGCCGTGTTACAAAAGCATTTGCAATCAGCAACATGATTGCCAAGAACCTTGAAGAGACAACACCGCTAACGAAAGATAAAATTGTACTTCTGCACAACGCGATTGATACTGCCAAGTTTGATCCGGCCAAGATTGACAGAACAAAGGTCAGAAGAGAATTTTCAATAGCCGATGATCAAATACTGATCGGGATGATTGCAAGATTTAGTCCCGGTAAAGGGCACGAGGAATTTCTGAAAGCGGTTAATCAGCTTAGCGACCGTCATTCAAACGTAAGATTTATGATTGTGGGTGAAGCAAGCAGGGGCGAAGAAAGCTATGCACAGAAAATAAAATCGCTAGCCGGCGAGCTTAACATTTTGGATAAAATAATTTTTACCGGTTTCCGTAAAGACACACCCGAAATTTTAGCGGCGCTGGATATCTTTATTTTTCCATCGCACGATGAAGCTTTTGGAATTGCTCTGGCGGAAGCACTTAGTATGGGTAAGCCTTCAGTCTGCTCAAATTTTGCCGGTGTTCTTGATATTGCTGTTGATAATGAGACATCTTATTTGTTCGAAAAAGGAAACGGAATCGATCTAGCTACAAAAACTGAGATACTGGTTAAGTCGAAGGAAACGCGTGAGCGTTTCAGTAACGCGGCACGTAAAAGAGCTGTTGAGATGTTTGATATAGAATTATTCACTGAAAAGTTAATCATTCACTTTAAGCTAAGCAGATGACCTTTCTTAATCCCGCGGTATTATTTGGTTTATTCGCTGCTGCGATTCCAATTGTTTTGCACTTTTTAAATTTACGCAAACTGAAAACTATCGAGTTCAGCACTCTTGCGTTCTTGAAGGAGTTGCAGAAAACAAAAATCCGCAGAATTAAACTGAAACAATGGCTGCTTTTGCTTATTCGTGTTTTGATTATTCTATTTCTAGTAATGGCGTTCGCAAGACCAACATTAAAAAGCATTACTTTAGGTGATTCTACCGCAGCAAAAACAACTGTTGTTATTATGCTTGATAACACTTTCAGCATGTCTATCGTTGGCGAAAAAGGTTCACAGCTTAACAACTACAAACAAGTTGCTAAGAACTTGCTTAACAACTTTCAGCCGGGAGATGAAATTGCACTGATTCCGGTTGGTGATTTAAATGGACAGAATCAATTAGTTTCCGGCAATCTGACTGAAATAAAAAAGAGAATTGATGATTTGGAAATTTCGAACATAAGCGGCACTCTTAACCAGGCAATGATTCGCACTGCTCAAGTTCTTTATCAATCCAAAAACTTTAACAAAGAAATTTATTTGCTCACCGATCTGCAGAAAGATAGAATCGCAAACTCTTCTTCGGAAATTTCGAACTTTGGAAAAACAATTTCACCCGAAACACGTTTATATATTTTCAAAAGCAAGCAAACTGAAGTTACAAATCTTGGTATTGCTGAATTGAAGCCCAACAACCAGCTTTATGAGCCCGGCAAAGAAGTAAGCTTTTCCGCGCAAATTAAAAATTATTCTAGTTCGCCGGTTAACGATAACGTTGTTTCATTTTTTATCAATGGAAAACGTACTGCTCAGAAAACCGTTTCAATGGCCGCTAACGAAACCAAAGAAATATCTTTTGAAACAACTTTGCAAGACACCGGACTGGTTGAGTTTACAGCAGAGCTTGAAGATGATGCAATACTTCAAGATAACAGAAGATTTTTCAGCGTTTACATTCCAAGCAGTATTTCGCTTCTATTGTTATATGATCGTGCTGATGACGCCAAATTTGTTAAGCTTGCGCTTGGAATACCAAATCCGAAGATCAAACTAACGGAATTAAGAACCGAGCAAGCTGCTTCAGTTAATGTGCAAAAGTTTGACGGCGTTATTGTAATTGGGACTGAACGATTATCTAATTCCAGAGCCCTTGTTTCTTTCGTTGAGAACGGTGGCGGTTTAATCGTTTCACCCGGAACGCAAAATACGCTTGCGGGAATTCGAAATTTCAACAAAGAACTAGGATTACCACTTCCTACTGCATTGGTTGGCAAACCCGGTTCGCCGGATTCATTCACTCAATTCTCGAAAGCAGATTTTCAGCACCCGCTGCTTAAAAACATATTTGAGGAAAAAACTAAAACCCAAATTGAATCGCCTGAGATTTTCTGTTATTTCAAAACGCTTACTATGGCTAATGGGAAGAACATTATCTCGCTTGTAGATAATTCTTCTTTCTTAGCAGAATACAAACTTGGGAGAGGTAAGGTTCTATATTTTTCATCTGCTCCGGTTTTAAACTGGAATACTTTTCCCTTGAAAGCATTCTTTGCCCCATTAATGAATAAAGCTCTG
>JBHEKZ010000045.1:0-2938 GCA_041859025.1 Melioribacteraceae bacterium
CTTAAAGAGTTTGTTTTCAATTCTCCACCACTTGGATTTAATATTGTTAAACTCTTTTGTAATCTGAAGTTCATTCTGTACTGCCAATTCCAAATCTTTGGTAATTTTTTTGTAACGCTCTTCTTCAACTTTATGACCTGCTCTAAAATCTGTTACGTTAAAGCTGTCTATTACAATTCCATCTTTACGTGTAAATATTTTCGCGTCGTGTATGTTTAGATCGTTAATTGCCAGCGCGCCGCAAAGACGAGAAAGCAGCGCATCTCTGTCGCGTGTAATAATTGTAACGTTTGTAAAAGTTTCATCTTCCTTAAAGAAAACTGAAACATGAGAACCTTTTTCAATTTCATCTATGTGTTGATTTATTTCTTCTACAGAAAAGTGATGTAAGTAGCCAATATCATCAATCGATTCAATATGATCCTTAATGTTTTCTTCCCAATAAACTTCCGAACTATTCATAATTTCTTTTATGTTGTCCGAGAGCATTTCGTGACCGCTAATTCTTTCATCAAGCATAATTTTTGTTTTGCGATAAAGCTCATTCAAAAGATCGCTCTTCCATTGAGTCCACACTGCCGGTGAAACGGCCGATAAATCCGCGTAAGTAACAAGGTAAAGCAAATCAAGATGTTCCGGTGAAGGGAATATTTGTGCAAAGTTATCAAGGGTTGAAGGATCGTTTAGGTTTCTGCGGAAAGCAACTTGTTCCATAGTAAGATGATGATGTACGAGGAACTGAACCATTTCAATTTCTTCGAATGAATAACCGAGACGTTCCATAACAGAATTTGCAATCTCGCCACCAATTATTTCATGGCCGGAAACACTTATTGGTTTAGCAATATCATGAAACAGAATTGCAAGAAATAAAATATCTCTCTCGCGTATGCTTTGAAATAGTTTACCAAGGACAGACATTTCTTCATTCAGTTTTTCAACTTTGGCAAGAGCAATAAGCGTGTGTTCATCAGCCGTATAGCAATGGTAAACGCCGGGCTGAAAAAAACCAACCAGCTCTTTGAATTCCGGCAGAAAAGCTGCGAGTACTCCCAGTTCATTCATAAGAGTTAAGAGTCCGCCTACATTCTTCGGAAGCTTCATTATCTCTCGAAAGAAAACAGAGGATTTATTTTCAAAAATCTGATTTTCTTCTAGATCGAATACACCTTCGATAATTATTGAGCGCAAATTTTCTTCAAAACGCGCGTTGTGAAGTCCACGATAGTAAAACGCGCGCAGTATTCCGCTCATTCCTAGCTTTGTCTCTCTAGCTAAGCAAACATTTCCATTCTTTAACACAAAATCATCGTCGAGTTCTATTGTTAAATATTCGCTAACAACCGGATTTAGTTCCTCTTCAAACCTCTTGCGCATTGTACGGCAAAATCTTTTTATAACATTGGTGGCATCAAAATACTTCTTCATGTATAAGTGCCAATTACTGCCGGTGTAGCCAAGAATGTTTGCTACCTTTTCTTGATAATCAAATTCCAGTCTGTCGTTCTTATGGTTGGAAATGAGGTGAAGTAAATTGCGGGCATTCAAGACCATTTTGTAACTATCGCTTAGTCTTACAACTGCACGGGGAACAAGCATTTCGGTTTTCTTCATTATCTGAAAGAAATTTTCCGACTGAGTAATTTCTTCTTGAACATTAATCAGTGTTTCATTCTTTAGACAATACATCCATTCAATTACTTGAAGATCGCGAAGTCCGCCGGCAGTATACTTTACATTTGGCTCCAGCACTTTAGCCGAGTCGCCATATTTTTTATAGCGTTCGCGTATATCGGCAAAATATTCTTCGAGCAAACGTTTCTTAGTTTTGTCATTCAGCGAACCGGTTACACTATCGTTCCACTTTTTATAAATTTTGTCGTTGCCAATAATAAAACGGGTATCAAAAAATTGAGTAAATGCCTCTAAATCTTCTTCCAAGAACTTTTTGATGTCGGAGAATTCACGGATTGTATGTGAGACTTCAATGCCGGCATCCCATAAATTTGTAACACAAGTTTGGATTAACTGTTCATTGCCTTTTACTTTTTCAAAAATGAACATCAAATCAATATCGGAAAAAGGAGAAAGTTCTCTACGGCTAAAACTTCCCACCGAAGCAACCGCACACTCCATTTTAATTCCGCTCAAAACACGAAGTATGTATTCCTCTACAAGCAAACTCCATCTAACAGAAAATTTAAACGGTTCTTTTATCAATTCAGCATCATGAAACAACTTGTCACGATCTTGAATAAAGCTCTCTTTTAGTTTTAGAGGTTCCATAAAATGAGTTCTTTCCAGCCTAGATTTTCGGATAAAAGTAGAGCCGGATTAATTTTCTGTTAGTCCGGCTCCGCGAAGATAAGAATTTTATGATGAGTAATCGATTACAGCTTCACAAAACGTGCTTGGAAGAATCTTAAATACTTAGGCTCGTAAACCATTTTCAAGCCTTTAATCTTCTTGCGTTTATCAAAAACCTCTGCAATCGACTCAACCATTACATCGATATGCGATTGTGTATATACTCTTCTCGGGAAGGTTAAGCGAACAAGCTCGAGTTTCGGATAACGGTTTTCTCCGGTCTTAGGATCGCGGCCGGATGAAACTAAACCGCGTTCCATACCGCGAACGCCGCTGTCTTCATAAATTTCAGCAGCTAACGATTGAGCCGGGAACAAATCTTGTTTTAAATGAGGCAAGAAAAGTTTTGCATTAAGGAATATCGCATGTCCGCCGTAAGGCTTAACAAGCGGGATTCCGTAAGCTTCAAGCTGCTTACCGCAATACTCAACCTGTTTAACACGCATGCTTATATTTTCCGGTTTTACCATCTCTTCAATTCCGCGAGCCATAGCTTCCATATCACGTCCGGCTAAACCTCCGTAACTGTGAAGTCCTTCATAAATAACAACCATATTGCGAGCTTCTTCAA
>JBHEKZ010000253.1:0-3068 GCA_041859025.1 Melioribacteraceae bacterium
CTCTCCATAAAACTCCGCCAACATTCTCATTGTCGAAGCTTTATTGTTTTTGAAGCTGATAATCTCATCATCCAGAAGTCCGGAATTTAACTCCTCTTGTGTGAAGTGATTTTTCTCAAGCGCGTCCAAACTCATAATAGCTGAGAATTTTTTTAAATCGAGAGGAATTGTGAAATCTTCTTGAAACAATCTTACTGTCGATTTTGGATCGAATCTTTTTTCCAGATTGGAGGGTATTTGTAAAGGCCGCTCGGCCGGTGGTTTCGAAGCGCTCGTGTCTTTCTTTGCTTGTGCAAAAGAAACAACACAGTAAAAAAATATTAATATGTAAGCGAAGTGAAAATATTTCAAAATATACTCATCAGTAAGATTATTATTACTCCAACTGTCTTCGCTACACCAAGTATTTGTCGGATGGCTGATATTGTAGGGTATACTTCAGATTCATTTGGCGGAAGCTTCATTAAAGATTTTAAATATGCTTTGTTGTTCATGTATCTATTCAATTCTTCTTCTGAAAGACCGCTTTTACGCTCGGTCTCAGTCAGTAATAAATTATTTATAAGTGAATTGATTTCTTCGCTATTGTTCACGCTAAAATCGAAACCTAATGGAGTTAAGTTTTCTTTACCTAATGGTGCTAAAATTTTCTTTGTTTTGGAAGAATCCAAGCGCGGTTGCTTGTTTTCCCACTGTGCTAATATTGGTGTAGTAAGAAATATAAAAACAAAGATATACTTCATATACCGCCGCCATAAAGTTTATCTTATAAAATATTTAAGGCGAACAGTTCCATTTAAAACAAAAAATCCCGATTCGTTTTGCGAACCGGGATTTTCTAAAAAAAGTATTTATTAACGACCAACTTTATCAAAAGTTTCTTTCTTAGCCATTAACTGTTCTTTTGTTTCAACTCTTTCCGGATCAGCTATAATAGCTTCGGTTGGGCAAGATGGAATACATTGCGGTTCATCATGGAAGCCAACACATTCTGTACATTTATCTGGAACGATATATGTGTGCTCATCACTTAATGCTGCTCTTTCTTCGGTACCGTAAATGTAAGATACGCCGGCGCCATAAATTGCGTTATTTGGGCATTCTGCTTCGCATGCGTTGCAAGAAATGCATTCATCTGTTATCACTACTGCCATATTAGGATTCCTCCAAGTATTAAAAAAGTTATTTAAGTCTGGTTCAAAAATACTAATAATCTTATAATCCCAATTGTGTAGTACAAAATTTTTTTTCTTGTAAGACAATAATAAGACTCACGATCTTTTAAGACTTCGATACCAAACAGTTGCAAGTTTCTTCTAAAAATAATCGAAATCTAAAGACTTCAGATTGACTTTTATTAACTCTTAGCCAAAATTGTAATCACAAAACAAATCTAATAGGCGTCTCGTATGAAGGCTACCTTTCTAAAGCAATCGTTTCTTGTTTTTACCCTCCTTATTCTTTTCACCAGTACAAAAATATCGGCAGAATCTCTTAGTCCAAGAATTGTATCTTACAAAATCTCCGCCAAATTGGATGTTGAAAAGAAAATGATTTTGGGAAATGAATTTCTGAAATGGAAAAACACTTCTCGGGATATAATTACAGAACTACAGTTCCATCTTTATCTGAATGCATTCAAAAACAACAGCTCAACTTTTATGAAGGAATCCGGGGGAGTTCATCGTAACAGCAGTATAGGCGGCAATAAAGAAAAAGATTGGGGATGGATAGATATTCAATCAATTAAGCGGGTTGATGGTGTCGATCTTACAAAACAAATTAAATTTATTCAGCCTGATGACGGAAATAAAGATGATCAAACAGTTATAAGCATTGCATTAGATAAGCCGATTAGACCCGGAGAGGAAATTCATCTTGAAATTAAATTTACCTCCAAGCTTCCCAAAATTTTTGCGCGAACGGGTTTTGTGAATAATTACTTTTTAATCGGGCAATGGTTTCCCAAAATTGGTGTTTATGAATATCCCGGAGTTCGTTACGCAGAAAAGGGAGGATGGAATTGTCATCAGTTTCATTCCAACAGTGAATTTTATGCAGACTTCGGAGTTTACGATGTTGATGTAACCGTTCCATCATCATTTGTAGTCGGGGCAGTTGGACTTCTTCAATATGCGAAGAAAAATAATGACGGAACAACTACTCATCATTACCGTGCGGAAGATGTAGTTGATTTTGCGTGGACAGCTTCACCGGATTACAAAGTGGTTTACGATCAATGGAAAAATGTAAAAATAAAAGTGATGCTTCAGCCGGAACATCTTGATCAAGCCGACCGGCATATAAATTCTGCTAAAGTAGGATTAGAGTTTTTTGATAAAAATCTGGGCCGGTATCCCTACGCAAATCTTACTGTGGTTGATCCGCCAATTTATGCAATGGGTGCCGGGGGAATGGAATATCCAACATTTATTACAGCCGGAACATTATGGAATTTGCCGATTGGCGTTCGCGCTGTTGAAATGGTAACTATTCACGAGTTTGGTCACAACTACTTTATGGGTTTGCTTGCTTCCAATGAATTTGAAGAAGCGTTCCTGGATGAAGGATTTAATCAATACTTTGAAACGCGGGCAATGGACGAAGCTTACGGCTTAAAAACCGGAATGATGGATTTCTTAGGATTTAAGATTGGCGACTTTGAGTTAACGCGGCAAGGCTATGTAGGTATGAAGAATCCTAAAATTGCCGAGATATTCAGAAAGGCCTGGGAGTACCCGCAAGGTGGTTATGGAAGTCTTACCTATATGAAAACCGCAGTTATGTTGAAAACTCTCGAGGGAATAATCGGTCTCGAAACTATGAACGAGATAATGAAAACTTATTTTTTGCGCTGGGCATTTAAGCACCCTTGTGTAAAAGATTTTATAGCAATTGTTAATGAGGTGGTCGCCAAAAATCACGGCAGAAAATTTGGCGATAATATGAATTGGTACTTCGACCAAGTGCTATATGGAAGTGACGTCTGCGATTACGAATTGTTCGAGATAAAAAATTCGGAAAAAGAAAAGCAAAGCGGTGTCTTTGGTAACTCGATTCAAAAGAAA
>JBHEKZ010000174.1:0-3696 GCA_041859025.1 Melioribacteraceae bacterium
AAAGGCCAATCCAAACCAAAGCGTATGTTGCTATTGGCTTACCTAAATAAAGAAAGAAAAAACAGTAGCCAAGAACAAGTATGGCTGTAAGGAACAAGAATTTTTTTTTAGCTGAATTCATTTGACTCTCCGGTGCTAAAATAGCAAACTAACCATAATTATTATTCGAAATTTCACTTTTAGTTAGCTTTTCAATCCGCAGGAAAAAAACTTTAATAGTAGTTGACTTATAGGTATTTTTTTTAGATTTTTATTTCAGCGATAAAGTAAACGATTAAATAAAGCATTTACTAACATTTTACTGGGAGTCAGCTGATCATGGATGAAAAACCGAAAATTGGTAAGTACCGTTGGATTATTCTCTCACTAGTTTTTTTTGCTACAACTGTCAACTACTTAGACAGGAATGTAATCAGCTTGCTGAAAGATGATTATCTGGAAAAACAATTCAATTGGTCTGAATCTGATTATGCCAATATCGTAGTTGTATTTCAGTTATCCTATGCATTAGGAATGCTTTTTGTCGGATGGATTATTGATAAGATTGGGACGAAATTAGGTTATGCGTTGTCTCTCATTGTATGGAGTATCGCTGCAATCGGTCATGCATTTGCCGGCAGTACCTTTGGATTTATGGTGGCTCGTGCTGTACTTGGTGTAAGTGAAGCTGGAAATTTTCCGGCGGCTATTAAAACAGTTGCTGAGTGGTTTCCCAAGAAAGAAAGAGCTCTTGCTACCGGTATATTCAATTCCGGAACAAACATTGGCGCAATAGTAGCGCCGGCCACTGTACCCCTAATTGCACTACTGTGGGGGTGGGAAATGGCATTTATTATCACAGGAGCAATCGGATTAATCTGGCTTGTATTCTGGTTTGCAGTGTATGAAATACCTAGCAAGCATAAAAAATTATCAAAAGAAGAATTCAATTATATTCATAGTGACAAAGCAGAAGCTGCGAATGCGGAAACTCACAAGGAAAAAGTTAGCTGGTTCAAACTACTTACTTTTAAGCAAACTTGGGCATTTGTCATCGGAAAATTTTTAACAGATCCTGTGTGGTGGTTCTATTTATTCTGGCTACCATCTTTTTTGAACAAACAGTATCATATGACTAAAACAGATTTGTTCCTACCGATCAGCTTGGTTTATACCATGACTACTTTCGGAAGCATTTTTGGCGGATGGCTTTCTGGAAATTTCATTAAAAAGGGATGGGATGAATACAAAGCCCGAAAGACTGCTATGCTAATTTTTGCATTCGCAGTTACCCCAATTGTCTTTGCAAATTATCTAGGCCAATTCAGCCCTTGGTTTGCGATACTAATTATTGGATTAGCCGCGTCGGCTCACCAAGCATGGTCGGCAAATATCTTTACTACGGCTTCTGATATGTTTCCTAAAAAGGCAGTAGCCTCTATTACTGGTATTGGAGGAATGGCAGGTGCTGTGGGTGGAATTATTATTGCAAAACTTGCTGGTGCTCTATTCGATCATTTTAAAGCGATGAACAATTTAGAAGCCGGTTATTTTATAATGTTTATTATTTGCGGCTTGGCATACTTAACAGCATGGGTTGTTTTTTATGTAATTCTAGTTCCAAAGAGAAAAGAAGTTGCTTTAGACTAAGTACGATGAGGCGTACTCACAAAGTTTCTTTTTATAGTGCCTCCTATAAAAGAGCAGATGGCAACAAACTCCGAAATTCTTGTTGCCATCTGAATTTTTAATTTTTGATAATGATGAAACTATGAAAACATTAAAAATATTATTTGGATTAACACTTATTCTAGTAACAGTAAATTTTGCACAAGAAAAGTTTTTTACTGTTAAGGTGAAAAATCCGATTGCAAAAGAAAGGACTGACGCAGTTGTAAGTCTTTCATCTAAAGAAATTGCTGCTATGCATCCCGATTTTAAGACAGACGAATTTTCTGTTTTCGACGGTGACTCTGAAGTTCTATACCAAATAGAAAAACATAAAACCAGCGGCGATCAGATTTTGGTATTAGTTAATCTAAAGCCAAACGAGACGAAAGAATTGAAGTTTGTTCCAGGGCAAAAACCGGCAAAAGAATTTACTAATAGAACTTATGCAGAAATTGCTATGAAGAAAAATCTTCTTCATGATGGAAAGAAATTTCGTGGAACAAAATTTACTAACGTAAATAAGGTTAAAGTTCCGGCAATTCATACAGACCACGATGCGCTTTTTAAATATGAAGGTAATGGCTGGGAAAGTGAAAAAGTCGGCTACCGCTTTTATTTAGACTGGCGTAACGCAACCGACATTTGGGGCAAAAAAGTCAATGAATTAGTTCTATCAAAAGTTGGTAATACCGATACACTTGGTTTAAATGAAGATTCGTACCACACAATGCAAGATTGGGGAATGGACATTTTCAAAGTTGGAACTTCGCTTGGTATTGGAGCGCCGGGAATGTATGCAGATAATAAAGTGAACATGATTTCCAAAACGGACAGCGTACTTTGCAGAGTTTCGAAAATTGGCTGTATAAAATCTGAAATTGCTACTAACTATTACGGCTGGTTAGTTGGAGCGAAGAAATACAATGTTGAATCAAGATTTTCAATTACAGCCGGAAGCCGTTTAACAAGACACATGATTACGATTGACGGCGAGCCGGAAAATTTAGTAACCGGGTTGGCAAAATACCCCGGGACAAATCTCACTAAACTCGATCCTAAAAGAGGATGGGGCTATTTGGCTTTGTATGGTAAACAATCTCTTTCCGGTGATAATCTTGGCATTGCAATTCTTTTTAAGAAAAAAGATTTGATTGAGCTGACTGAAGATGCTGTAAGTCAAATTGTTAAACTCAAACCTAATAAAGGAAAGTTAGAATATTATTTCTGCGCTGCTTGGGAACAAGAACCGGGCGGAATTAAGACTCAAGAGGAATTTTATAAATACTTATCATCAGTTGTTGAAGAACTAAATAATCCATTAACTATAGAATATTGATTTGAGGTTTTAATGGTTCTCTATAATTTACACGAAGATAGATTTTTTGATCCTAATCCGGTCGTTAGAAATACAGCTAGAGAAATTTACCAAACGATTAAAGACTTGCCGATTATTTCTCCACACGGACATGTCGATCCTCAGATTTTTGTTGATAACAAACCGTTTCCGAATCCGACACAGCTTTTTATAATACCCGATCATTACGTTTTTAGAATGCTTTATTCAAAAGGTATTACCCTTGAAGCACTTGGAATTCCAAGTATCAACGGAACACCTGTAGAAACTGATCCTAAAAAGATTTGGAAATTGTTTGCTGAAAAATATTTCTTATTCAACGGGACTCCAAGCGGTGTTTGGCTGGATTATGAATTCAATATCGTGTTTGGTATAAAAGAAAAGTTAAACGGTGAAAACGCATTAAAAATTTATGATGAACTTAATGAAAAGATAAACTCTTCAGAATTTCTCCCTCGAACACTATTCGAAAAATTCAGAATCGAAGTATTATCAACAACAGATGCGCCTTTCGATTCACTTGATCCTCACAAAAAAATTAAAGAGAGTGGTTGGAAGGGGAAAGTAGTTCCGGCTTTTCGTCCTGATGGCGTTACAGATCTATCAAACTTTGCGTGGAATTCTAATCTGAAAAAGTTAGAGGAAGTAGTTGGTTATGAAATTTCCTCATACAAAAAATTAGTTCAAGCACT
>JBHEKZ010000257.1:0-3048 GCA_041859025.1 Melioribacteraceae bacterium
TCATTTCATACTTGCCAAGCTTTGGCGGATTGCCTCCGTTGATCTTAACTATGCCACCATAAAGAATATCATGTACAAGTGTTGATTTTCCGGAGCCGCTTACTCCGGTAACGACAACTAATTTCTTTAGCGGGAATTCCACCGAAACATTTTTGAGATTATTCTCTCTAGCTCCCGTAATTTTTATCGATTGTGTTTCGTGAAAATTTCTGGTTTGCGGGACTGGAATACTCAATTTTCCGCTTAAGTATTTTCCGGTAAGCAAGTTTTCGTTTGCAAGAATTTCATCAATAGTTCCGGACGCAGTAATTTCTCCCCCGTGAACACCCGCTTTAGGACCCATGTCAAAAATCAAATCCGATTCTCTCATCATTTCCGGGTCGTGCTCAACTACAACAACAGTGTTTCCCAAATCTCTTAACGATTTTAAGATGTTTATTAAGCGCGAATTATCGCGAGGGTGAAGGCCAATTGAAGGTTCGTCCAGAACGTAAAGCGTTCCCATCAATGCAGAACCGAGTGAAGTGGCAAGGTTTATTCTCTGTGTCTCTCCGCCGGAAAGCGTGCTGCTTAATCGATCTAACGTTAAGTAACCGAGACCAACATCATTTAAAAATGCTAGACGTTTTACTATTTCATCAAGAACACGCTTGGCTACAGTTTTCTCATATTCGGTTAGCTGAACGAGTTTAAAAAATATTTGTGCGCGTTCGATAGACATAGAAACAATATCATTCATCGAGCGGTCGTCTACTTTTACCTGGAGAGCCTCACGGCGTAGTCTTGAGCCTTTGCAGGCAGAACATGTTGTATATCCGCGATACCGGCTGAGTAGGATTCTAATTCCCATCTTGTAGGTTTTTTCTTCGAGATGCTTGAAGAAACCATTCAGTCCGTGAAATGAACCGAAGCCGTCCCAAAGCAATGCTACTTGCTCGGCGCTTAAATCTTTAAATGGAACGGTAAGAGGAATTCTGTTATTGTTTGCTTTGATTAAATCACGCAGATATTTGCTGTGTTTAACCGTTCTCCATGGTACAATAGCTCCGTCGCTGATGCTTAAATTTGGATTTGGGACAACACGTTCAATTTCATATCCCATTGTTTTGCCGAAACCTTGGCAGACGGGACACGCGCCGAAAGGATTGTTGAATGAAAAGAATCTTGGTTCCGGTTCTTCGTATCTGATTCCGCAGCATTCGTAAAATTTGGTGAAGCTTTTTACTTCGTTAGTTTCCGCATTGATAATTGTTAATCTTCCTTCACCTTCTTTGAATGTAGATTCGATTGAATCGGCAAGTGTTTCTCTAACTTTACCTTGCTTAACTTTGAAGCGGTCAATAATTACAAAAATATCTTTCTTGGTTTTGGGAGTTGGGATTTTAGAATTCAGATCAAGCAGTTCTTTATTGATATAAATTCTAAAAAACCCCTTTTTCTTTAGAAGCTCCAATTCTTCTTTAACACTTCTTCCTTCGTGGGAGTGTATCGGAAATCCAATATAAAATTTTGATTCTTCGCTTTGACTTTCGAGCCATTCGCTTACAGTTCCAACAGTATCTTTCTGCACAACTTTATTACAGCTGAAACAATAAGTCTTGCCTATTCTTGAAAAGAGAAGTCGTAAGTAATCGTAAATCTCTGTGTTTGTCCCCACTGTGGAACGGGGATTGCGCGCGCCGGTTTTTTGTTCTATTGCTACTGCCGGAGAAATTCCAAGTATGAAATCCACATCCGGTTTATTCATTCTTTCCAAAAATTGACGGGCATATGATGATAAACTTTCAACATAACGGCGCTGTCCCTCGGCGTAAATTGTATTGAAGACTAGGGAAGACTTTCCGCTTCCGCTTACGCCGGTAAATACAACCAGCTTATTGCGTGGAATTTCCAGCGAAACATTTTTTAAGTTATGCTGCCGCGCGCCCTTTACTATAATCTTGTTATCGTTTGAAGTGTTTTTTTTCTTTGACATGTTCTTTTTCTTAATTGCAAAAAGCAAATTACTAAATAGCGTTTATAAAATTCCAAACTAATTAAACATACGACCCCGACTTACTTGTCTTTTATTCTCATAAATATTTTGTTGAATCTGAAAATTCCGGCAAATGTAACAATTGAAACCCCGAAAATTATGATAGCCGCCGATATCACTAGCTTTAGCGTAATTGGTTCTCCCACAATTAGTGTAGAAAGAAGAGTTGCTATAATTGGCTGTAAATAGCTATAAATGGCAACGGATGTTGATTGCGTATTCTGAAGCGCGAAAGTTACTACAAGGTAGGGGATGAAAGTTCCTCCAACTAAAACCATCAGCAATGAAAGATAACCGCTTAATGGAATTTCGGCGTAATTGATATTCGGCAGACTTCCGAGTGTAAACGGAGCTACTAAAAAGACGGAGAAAATGAAGACATAGGTAATTACCGTGAATGAACTGTAAATGCGAAGCATTTTTTTCGAGATCACCAAGTAAACTGCATAAAAACATGAATTGCCCATGATGAACAGATCGCCAAGCAAATTTTCGTTCAGCTGGAATCTTCCAAAATCAATTAAGAATGCAACACCGCTGAACGCAACAATAACACCAAGAATTTTGATGAAACTTATTTCTTCCTTCTTGAGCAGAAGAGCTACTATAAGGGTGAAGATTGGAATAGTTGTAACAAGAATACCGGCGTTAACAGCTGTTGTAATTGAAACTCCGCTCAAATAAAAAAGCTGATTGCCGGCAACTCCAAAAAAACCGAACAAAGCAAACCATGCAAAATGTTTTTTCTCCTTAATCTCTTCCCGTTTGAATAGAAAGAAAATAGTACCGAACAGCAAAGCAGTAAAGAAAACTCTAAAAAACACCACGCTCATCGGCGGAAAATAATTCAAAGTCAGCTTGGTAAATGGGGGAAGCGAGCCAAACGTAATTTGCACAATCAGTAAGGGTATATGCACACGCCAAAGTGTATGCTTGTTAAAACTCTCCATTAATACATTCTCATAAACTTGTAGACAAAGTTATAAAATTGCTTTCACTTAGGACGGAAATGG
>JBHEKZ010000483.1:0-3191 GCA_041859025.1 Melioribacteraceae bacterium
AACAAAGAACAAGCGGAAATAATAAAACATATTTCCGATGGATTACCGGAAAAACAAAGAATGGTTTTTGTGCTGAGAGATTTGGAAGAACTGACGACGGATGAAGTTTCGCAAATAATGGAAATATCTGTTGAATCTGTGAAAGCAAATCTTTCGATAGCACGCAAAACAATTAGAGCAAAATTAATTAAGTGGAGAATAGCTGATGAACTGTGAGTCGGTAAGAAAAATGCTACTGGAAGACGAAACAACGACTTCTGAAAGCTTAAAAATAACCGAGCATTTGAAAAATTGCGAAGAGTGTCGCTCTTTCTTCTCTAACATTCATAGTGCTGAAAGTCAGATTGCTAAACTTAAAAACAGCAAACCGGTACTTGATGAACCGGAATTACTGTCGATTAGTATATTAAACCAAATCAGATCGGAACAGAGTAAGGGAATTTTACAGCCCTCAATTTATGATGCATTATTAAACTGGGTTATGTTGAAGCAAGTCCGCCTTGCTCTTTATTCGGTATTATTTCTTTTTTCAACGCTTTATTTCTATGAAGAAGCTATTGCGCTTAAAAGTGTTGTAACTCTCGAGAGCGATCTTAATAATGCTGGACAGCAATACGAAGCCAGCATAAGCGACAATATGCCGAATCTATCCTTTTTCTACGATGCTTATAAGTTAATTGCCGGTGAAAAAAAACATCTCAATCTTTCTAAGGAATGGCTGGTTGTGAACAAATCCTTTATAAAAGAACTGCTGGGCGAATACAATTCATTAACTCCTGAGAAGAAAATTAAAATTGATGAATTGAAAAAGAAGCTGACTAAAGAACAAACCGAATTTCTTGATGAGCTAATGAACATTAAAAAGAATTGAGAATAAAAATATTTTTGGAGAACGAAAATGAAAAAGATTAAAAATTATTTGCTTGGAATTAACATAGCCGCTCTGTTGTTGATGAGCGCGGGATGTAGAGAATACACGACCAAAACTAAAATAAATGCAGATGGTTCTTGCGCACGGGTTGTTACAGTTGAGGGAGACACTTCGAAACTTACCTCGCTGCCATTTCCAATACCTGCCGACAAATCTTGGAAGATTGAAAAAAGAAAATCCGAAAAAGACTCAACGAAAATTATTTATTCGGCGGAGAAAACATTTAATGATGTAAACGATGTAAACACAGAGTACCGAAATAAAAGTAAGATCGGCATTGAGGTGAAATTTGAAAAGAAATTCCGCTGGTTCTATACTTATTTTGAATACGAAGAAATTTATAATAAGTATTTGCCGATAAAGTCAGTGCCGTTAAAAGAATACCTAAGCAAAGAAGATTATCAAAAGTTTTTGGATGGAGATACCACCAAGGCATTTAAGGATAAGCTGAGCCAGTACGCCGACAAAAATTATAAAGAGTATTTTCTGGTGGAATTTCTTAAAGCATGTAAAAGGCGTAATATCACAAATATTTCTCAAGCGTCTGTAGATGCCAATAAGGAAAAAATTGTTGAAATGCTTGAAAGCAAGAAGGGCGATTTAGAGGGTGTGATAAAATCCTTAGAACTAATCCTAGGGTCAAAATCTTTGATGTTGATTAAGCCCGATATTGAGCTAATAGTAGAAGATATTGCTGGGAAAATAGATTGGTCCAGCTCTGCCGACGGAACATACTCTAACCAAATAAGTATGCCAGGAGTAATCCTATCAACAAATTCAAAGTCAGTTAAAGGAAATACTGTGGTATGGAATGTGGAATCGGATAGATTCCTGTATGATGATCTGGTGATGAAGGTCGAATCAAGGACTGCAAACGTAATTATGTTTGTTATAACCGGAGTCGTAATTTTATTTGCAATAATTCTTCTCTTGCTGCCAAAATTCAGGAAACCTGCTGTGCAGTAAATATTTTAAAGTAAAGGCGATTAACGAATCGCCTTTACTTTACTCTAAACCAATCGTAACAGCTTTTATCGGCTCGATCTGTTTTTAGTTTGTAAACCGGATATTCAAATTTCTCGCCGAATAGCCAATACTTTCTTGATGAGTCAAACTCCATCTCAACACAAGGACCAAGTGCTTCCGAAGGAGTTTTTATTGATGCGCCTAAATTTAAAACTTTCATTACGTCTGCTAGAAATAATTCTCCGGCATAAAATCTAATCAAGTTGCTTAAACTTCCGGTAGAAACAAGCATACCTTCTTTTCGAGAACGCTCGTAAAGATCTCGCATTAAATCATCCAGATTTTTTTTCGTCATGGTATTCTTAAGAATTGCAAAGTTCAGATTGTGAGCAAGAATATCACCACGTAAATAGGGCAGTTTGTTTAAGTCGCTATCGTTCCAGAAGCCATCGGCAAGTTTTTCGTTTACTTCATTCCTTACAGCCGAAGTGAAATACTGTTTAAGAATGTTGTTGTATTCTTTTATATAATCTTCCAGCGAAATTAGACCGGCGCGCAAAAGAAGTAGTCGGGCATAGTAATCGCTGAATCCTTCCGAGAACCAGTATAGAAGTGATTCAGGCCCTGCTAAATTAATTTTCTCGCCAAGCCAAGTGTGGAATATTTCGTGTGCAAGCAGCCGCTTCATCCTGTAATCGATCTGCCTGTCTTCTGATAAGAAAAGTGAAAATGAATTTACTCTTCCTGTCCCTCCTTGATCGTTATCTCCTTCGATCGGCAGAACAGTAATTAAGAAGAGGGGAAAATTGTAATCATTCCAGAATGTTCTTTCCTGATAAAGAATCGTCTGAATCATATCAATAAACTGTTCAAGCGGGAATTTATAATTGCCTTTAATAGCCACATAAACCGGATTGTTGCGAATCATTCTCTTTTCAATCCTAAAATTTCCTCCGGTAAAAATTGAGTGCCGGAATTTCCACAATGGCAGTTTTACTTCTTGATTTTTTTCGTTTACGCCAAAGCTGTTTGCTAAATTCCATTTATTGGGAAATTTATTCCAGCTGATTCTGAATGTAAACTCTGTGTTGGCATCCCAATCCGGATAAATGAAAAATGTTTCCCCAAGTACATGAAAAAATTTTCTTTCTATACTGGCCATATAGTGATTGCCTAAGGCAATTTCTTCTTTGCGTACCTGCTCTAGCTGATAATAAATTTTGACAGAACTATTTGGTGGGTATTTTACAAGTTTAACATCATGTTCTTCCGTATCCTCAATCAGCGTTTCATG
>JBHEKZ010000525.1:0-3558 GCA_041859025.1 Melioribacteraceae bacterium
CACTCACAAAATTCATTGACCAGATTGAGTCTGCTTTAAATCTGTAAACTAATCCGGGCAGATTATTAATAAGTGTATTAAGCTGTCGTTGACTCTCTTGCAGAGCTTCTTCTGCCTTAGTGGCTTTGCGAGAACCTATTGCAAGACTATTTGTTGCCTCTTCAATCTTGCGTAAGTACTGTCCTTGCTGGTTTTCATATCTAAAGAAAACAAAAATTGCGACTAACGTTAACAGAATTGAAGAAACAACAAGTCCAAGCTGTGCATAACGAAATATTCTGGACTGCTTATCAATTAATTTTTTCAGCTCTACTTCAATAACTTCATTTTGATTTGCGATAAGAGAATAAGTTTTATTCCACAAAGACATAAGAGAATCGGTAGGTGTCGTTTTTTCATTTATCACGTTACCGAATTGCGCTCTATGTTCGCTAATCAGTTCCTGAAGTCTCTGAACACTTAATTTAAATGAGTTGTCGTCAAGCGGAAGAATTGATACCCAGAATGATTTATTGTCTTCTGTAAGTGAGATAGATAACAACTCGGCTTGACTAAATTCATCCCATGCTTCTCTTCTTGTTTCTTTATCCTGAGAGCTAAGAGTAATCAGAGCAGCAGTTCTAGCTTTTGATAGATGAGTCTCAATTTTAATTGCTGAGTTGAAGATTTCTGTATATAGGTGATTAATTCTGTTTTGTATGAAAATATTTGCTATTACTGTGGTTAAGATCATTAACGTAGCAAGAAATGCAATTGAATACACAATTTTTCTTGAAGACGATATTTTGTTTAAATGATTCACTTTAGCAAATTAAATGCAGCACCCTATTTAGCGATACAATATTTTGTAACCCCAAGCATCTAGCGAGGTTGAATAATTTTTTCCTAATTTAATCTTTTTGCCGTTGCTAAAATCCTTATACGTTCCGTCAACTAACTCGTTCTCCAAATTTAGCTCAACGGGAGTTGCCGAAACATTGAAGAAAGCTAAAATTTTCTTTCCATCCTTCTGACGAACAAAAGAGAATACGGATTCATTGTTTGTTTTTACTTTTTGTAACTCTCCACCTAAGGTTCCATTCCACAACGCTTTGTTATTTCTTTTCAAATCGAATAAACGCGTATAGAGTTCGCGCATTTCATCCTTCTTCCAATCAATCGGATCCCTTTCAAAAAATAGAAGACGTTTATCTAGGCCGGCTTCTTGTCCCGAATATACAAGCGGCATTCCGGGTACAGTGGTGGTAAGCACGGCAAACATCTTTCTTGCATCGCCAAATCTTTCTTTATCTGTTCCGTTCCAGCTGTTTTCATCGTGATTAGAAGTAAATGTCATTCTATAAGCATCTTTCGGATAATCATTTTTTTCTTTTTCAAAGTGAGTATAAAAATCCACAGCCGATTTTTCTTTTTTACCAACACCAACAAACAAATCCTTGAGCTGCCAGCTGTAGGTCATATCAAACGCTTGATGCAGTTCCGGTTCGGTTGCTTCTGCCAGCATGAATAATTTTTTATTTGTCTCTAGCTGTGGAACAACCCATGTCCAAAATTCTGTTGGAACCATTGCCGCAACGTCGCAGCGAAAACCGTCTATGTTGCATTCATCAACCCAGTATTTCATAGCATCACGCATCGCATTCCATAATTCTTTGTTGTCGTAGTTCAAGTCAACAACATCTGTCCAATCGAAAGGAGAAATGAATTTTCCATCTTTATCTTTATTAAAGAATTCGGGATTTGTTTTCATCCAAACATTATCCCAAGAAGTATGGTTTGCTACCCAATCAATAATCACGTGCATTCCAAGCTTATGCGCTTGCTTAACAACAGACTTAAAATCCGCAAGAGTACCAAATTCCGGGTTTAGAGCTGTGTAATCTTTTACGGAATAGTAACTGCCCAGCGTGCCTTTTCTATTTATTTCGCCTATTGGGTTTATGGGCATAAACCAAAGGATACCAACATTCATTTTTTTAAGTTTAGGTAAATGTGAAGCGAAAGCTTTGAGCGTTCCTTCTTTTGTATATTGTCGGAGATTCACTTCGTAAATTGAAACATTTTTTGCCCATTCCGGATGTTTTTTTTCGGTCTGGGCTAAGTTTGTTGAAAGCAACAAGGCAAGAAGAAGAAAAATTGTAAGCTTTGAAAGGTTAAAATACCCGCCTCTAAATGGTTGGTACAGCATTGTTTCTCCCTAAGATTCATCCACAGTATAAATTACAGAAAATAACCGCGATATAAAATCAAATTTTGGTATTTTGAAGTAGTGTTTATTAATAATTTAGAGATATGAAAAGGCTTCTAACTGATCCAACTGTTAAATTTTTTGTCTCTGTATTGGGGCTGTTTGCCATATTCATTTTTTTAAAAGAACTGCAGCATATTTTTATCCCTCTTGTAATTGCATACTTTATGTTTTTCTTTTTCGAACCGCTCAATACATATTTTGAACGACACAAGATTCCGATAGGCGTTATAATTTTTATTGACATTGTACTTACTGCGTCATTGCTCTATGGCGTTTCCCGTGTAATAATTGATTCACTAGTACAGTTTGGCGAGCAGGTTCCTCTTTACGAACAAAAATTGAACCGCATCGTAAGCGATGCGGCAAAATCAGTCGGCTTAAAAGACTACTCACTTACGCATTTCAATATTCAGCGTGTTTTGAAGAAACTGGATTACTCAAGTTTGGCAACCGGAGTGTTTGAATCCACCTTGTCTGTTGTAACCAGCGTTTTGCTGGTACTTTTCTTTTTTATTTTTATCTCAAGCGGGCATGAGAAAACACTGCAGGCAATTCGTGCCCGGTTTGTAGAAAAGGAAATCAAACATTCGCTCAAGAAAATGAAAAGAGAACACAAAAATGTCTCGATAGATGAAGAACAGACATCGGATGAGGAAGAGTATTTCGAGACAATTACTCATCAACGTGAACAAACTCTGCAAAGAACATTTAGGGATATAACCGAGCAAGTACAGAAGTACATTATTACGAAATTTCTGATCAGCCTTTCGGTTGGTCTAATTATGGGTTTTATTCTTTGGGCGTTCGATGTTGAGTTTTTTATAATTTGGGCTGCTTTTGCAATTATTCTAAACTTCATTCCTAACATTGGTTCGGTAATCTCGGTTATCATGCCGGCAATGATGACACTTGTTCAATATGAATCGTTTGGATATGCTCTACTTGTTACTGCTGTACTTATTATCGTTCAGAACATAATTGGAAATATTATTGAGCCGAAAATATTTGGAGACCGGCTTGGTCTTAATCCGTTAGTAATTCTTCTTTCTTTACTTCTTTGGGGATATTTATGGGGAATAGTTGGAATGTTCATATCCGTTCCTTTAACGGCGGTTATTAAAATTATCATTTCCAACTCTAAAAGCCGAAATATGCGGTTTATTACCAGTCTGATGAGTAGTTAATCTTTTAAAATTCTCTTGACTTAACGAAAAGCCATGTGTATGTTTAAAGTGTATTAGAAAGATAGTACACTAAAACAGAGGCGCTATATGTTAAAAATTAGTGAAATGTACTTTTCCTATCGC
>JBHEKZ010000544.1:0-5051 GCA_041859025.1 Melioribacteraceae bacterium
TTCATCAACTCTATAACGATAATATGGTGCATCTTGAGAAGCTTGGTCTATCATGGCTTGTGTAATTACCGGATTTGTTGCTTCGCCATCTCCGTCATTCTCAATTCCATCTTTAAATGGCAATCCAAGCGTGCTTGAAACTACACCAATTAAAGGAACTTGATTTTTTTGGAATGCATCAAGAGGAGGCCAAATGTGCCACTTGTTAGTAGGTGAAGCAACTTGATCAATCATGGCTTGAGTGACAACCGGACTGTTAGCTTCAACTTTGAATCTTGAATGTTTCGACAAGAAATCTGCCGATACCGGCTGCGCAATTCCATCGGCATAAGTAACACCTTTTTGTGTACCGAAAGGAATGTGTGTTTCGTTCTCATCAATCAAGCCGTTAGCGTTATCATCAACTTGGTTATCAGCAACTTCGTCAGCAATCATTTCTTGCGAAATCAAAACACCTTGTTCAGGACTGTCGCCATCGTTATCAATTCTATCTAAAGCATTGCCTGGTGTTTCAAGAAAAGTAACGCCAACCATTCCAACAGGATCGCTGCCAAATGTTGCTGCTCTGTGGTCATTATCTCTCGACCATGCGATATCTTGAATTAGATCGAATTCGGAAATATCATCTTGAGAATCGCCATCGCCGCCTACAAAATCTGCGTACCAGAGTGTTACGCCGACTTTGTTAATGTCCTTAGTTCCATCGTTCTTAATGTAGTGCAGGAAGTAGAGAGCATCTTCAACAAGAAATTGAGACCAGGCGAGTGCTCTAACGTCCATTATGATTCCCATTCCTTTTCTAGTAAGGTCTGTTTCATCCGGGAAGTAATTTACATAGCGGTCGTATTTATCATCGGAAGCGCGGTAGAACATTTCCTGATCTGCATTGAAAATATTTTTACCAAAATATCCATTCCAAGAACCTCTCCAGCCCGGATCAATTTCATCACTCATTCTATCGGGCCATGTATCTGGCCAGGTATCTTTATCAACACTTGTAGCAATCTGATTTTCATTCGTTTTAGCATTTGGAATGCTGTAACCGGGAACCGGTTCAAAATTCCATGTCTTACCTTCTGGTGAACTGCGTCCATTATTAATATCTATAATGTGCTGCAGTTCTCCCTTTGAATCAACTACTTCGCCGCCTACTATTGTTGTTAACATAGCAAGGTAAACGTGACCTGTATTCTTAGGCCACTCATAAGGTGTCTGTACCGAAATTGGATACTGTCCGCCTGTACGGCCAGACATACCAAAATTAAAAACTGTAGTACGAATTTTATTTCCTTCCATCTGACCTTTAGCGCGCTTAGTCGGATCGCCTCTTTCTTTTCCGGGCTTATATTGAGCATCAATATTGGCCGTCATAGTCATCGCGATGAAAAGAATCATCAAGATTTTAACTGCTTTAGTCATTTATTTATTTCTCCTCTTTATAATCTTTTTTTGAGTCCGCTTTTATTGCAAATAATTAGCGGAAACTTTTTAGAATGAGAATTCGAAACCAAATTCAACTCTTCTTGGCTCACCGTAATTCCATGGGTAACGTAAATACTCTTCAACTGTATTTGGTCTGTTTGGATCGTAACTAATGTTCTTTCCTTCGGTAGTATAATCCGGCTTGCCGGTATCGCCAAATACGTTTACTGCAACTTTATTATCAAGCAAGTTGAATACTCTTAAGAATGTTGTGACATTAAGACCAAAAACTTCTAATGTTTTATGCATTCTTAAATCAAGCGAAAACTGTGTTGGTCTTCTTCTGCTATTGCGCTGCAAACCGCTTGTAATGCCTCTATCAGCGGTATACTGAGTAATAGATGGAGAGTATGGTAATCCTGTTCCATATCTCGCAATTGTTGAGATGCCCCAGTCGGTATCGCCAACAAACATTGAGAAGTTAAGCAAGTGTCGCTGATCCCAATCTAAAGGAATTAAATAAAGAGTTGGTTCGTTGTTTCCAAGCTGTGCATAAAATTCATCTTCAGGATTAGAATTACTTCCCTCAGCAACCTGATAAGTATAATTCAAATCAATCGAATAATGATTTGTAAACCTCTTGTTCAAACTGATCGTAATACCTTTTACGTTAGAATAATCTTTATTAATGAAAGATGTATATGTAACAAGATTTCTTGTTGTGACAAGCGGACCTGCGGTTATCCAGTTTCTGATATCGCGATAAAAACCGGTAGCATCAAGAGAGAAATCTTCAAAAAATTGCTGTTTGAAACCGATCTCATACATGATTGTTGTCTGCGGTTTCAAATCTGGATTTCCATATGGTCCGTAACCTGAACCAGTGTTAGGAACATAGTAAGGTCCGCGGTTAAACAAATATTGGAAAGATGGAACTTGTAAAAAGTGCCCGTATGAAAAGTGAAGAACACCTTGGTCGCTTATTGGATAAGCTATACCAAAACGAGGCCCGACAGACCATTTCGGATCAGCTTTCTTATAGAAATATTGTTCGCGGTCTGCAAGAGTGAGATTTGCAAGCTCTGTTCTTAAAGGCAGATTTATGTTTGGATCGGTTGGATCAACTAAAATATTTCCTTTCGAATCAAAGTAATCTAAACGCAATCCAATGTTAATGATTACACTTTGGAATTCAATCTTGTCTTGTAAGTATGCGGAAAATTCAATCGGTTCGGAATCGTATTTTGTTCTGTTCGGAGTATTTGCGTCCGGGATAGATGGTTGGAATGGTTCAACCGGAATTCCATTTACACGCAAAGGTTCAAGATTATAATCATCAAAGGAAAGTTTGTGCATTCTTCCTTCAAGTCCAAATTTAATCATATGGTTTTCATTAACCTGACTGGTGTAATCTAACTTTGCAATAAGTGTATTTGTCTTTCTGTAAAATCTATGATTGTTAGTACCTTTTGTTACAAATGAATATCCAACAGTTCTCAAAGAATCGGGATGAATGTAACCGGCATCAAATGGATTTTCATATAAGTACTCATTAAAGTCTTTGTAGAAATCGGAAATCTTTAGTGTGTAGAAGGATGTGCTAGAGAAAGTATGTGTCATAGTAAAGGTTGCATTGTAACTATTAGCATATTTAGTAACATCACCTGATGGATTCCATTTATAGAAATGGCTGTAGTCTTTATATTTTTCGTCAGAGAAAAGAATTTCAGCATTAAATTTAATTGCGCCCGAAGCCATCCAGCTTAAATTGGCTTGACCAATTAATCTCTTGTTCCAATTCATTGCAGTTAGCGCGCCATCAGCAGAATCGCCTTGTGTTGTAAACTTATTATAGCCATATAAATAACCATCATCATAAACATAACGCAGATTTCCAAAGAAAGAAGCTTTGCCGTCTGTTAATGGAATCGGTCCGCTTAAACTTCCCTGTACGTTATAATTTGCAACCGGATTGTATTTATCTATTCCAACAAAATAATCCTTGAAGTTGCTTGCGTAATCACTTCCGTAAAGTTTGAAATCACCTCTGTAACTTTTGCCGCCCTCTTTTGTAACTGTATTAATAATACCGGAAAGGGCCTGTCCATATTCGGCATTGAATGTGCCGCTGATTACCTGTAATTCCTGAACACTTGAATTATCGATTTCAATACCGCGGCTGTTATCGAATGCATCGGTAATTGAAATACCGTTTACCCAGTAAGCAATTTCAGAAGAACGGCCGCCGCGAATATGGAATTCGCCGCCCGCTCCTTTTGTAACGCCGGCTTGTAATTGTAAAACGTCGGAAAGTTCTGCTACTGGTAGATTTTTAATTTCTTCTGAGGTTACTCTTGCTTGGCTGGATGTAACGTCTTTCTGAATTTTTTCAACATTACCTTGAACTACAATTGCTTGTAATTCAACAGCTGTTTCCTCAAGTACTGCATCTTGAGTTGTTGTTAGATCTATTGAGATCTGTATGTTTTGGATTACCATCGTTTGGTATCCAACATACTGATATTTTACATTATACTTTCCCGGTGAAATATTGAGAATAGTATACTTTCCATCAAGGTCTGTCGCTGCTCCAAGTGAAGTGCCGTCGATAACGACATTAACAAATGGCAGCGGCTCGCCAGTTTTTTTATCGGTTACTTTTCCCGTCAGCTTTCCGGTAGTTCCGGCCAAAAGACAATACGGTACCAAAGCAACCAATAATAGTAACTTGGTAACTAGTTTTTTCATAGTGCGCTCCTATATTACAAACGATAAATAAAGAACAAAACAAAATTAAATGCTAATTCACATTTAATGTGCTTAACAACTGATCATCCCATTTTACAATGGTCTTTTTTCGAAGTCCGGTAATGTACTCCTCCATTATCGACTTCGATTTTTCTTTTCTCAAAAGCTTTTCAGCCAATTCTTTTGCATTTTGAAACTTAACTACTTCACCTTCTCTTTTCCCCAACAACTTGAATAGACCGTACATCTCTTGAATTTTTACCGGACCTAATAAACTGCCGACTTCAGATTTTACTAGTGTATCCTTTAATCCGCCAAACTTAGAGACTTCTGCAAATCCCATAATACCCCTATTCTTGGCAGACCAATCTCTCTTAGAAAATTTTGTCGCCAATTCACCGAAATCTGATCCGGATTTTACAGCATTGAACAAACTATCGGCTAAATCTTTCTTATCAACTATTATCTCTTGCAAATTAAGCTGATCTTCTTTCTTGAAATAAACAGAATTGCTTGAATAGAATTTTCTTATTTCTTCTTCCGGAAAAACTTTAGCTTCCGCAATTTCTGCTCTTTTATATTTAAGAAAAATATTATTTCTATACTTAGAGACTGTGTTTAGTGCTTCTTCCGATTTTGTATAGCCTTTTTTCTCGGCCAAATCCATTAAGATATCTTGAAGAACAAATCCTTTTATTACTGCATCAAGTGTTTGCAGAGAGTTTATTTTTTCTCTGTGAAAAATCGGAATCTCGTTAATACGAGTAACAATTTCTTTCTGAGTATAAGTTCTATTCTTGTACTTAGCCAACGCTCCTGAGGATAGCTCCTTAGGAAAGGCCTCTAATAATTCTGATGGAGAATATGTCAAATAATCCAAT
>JBHEKZ010000567.1:0-7893 GCA_041859025.1 Melioribacteraceae bacterium
ACAGATAGAAAACTAGCAGAAGCAGAACTTGAAAAATACCGGAAGCAGCTGGAAGAATTGGTAAAAGAAAGAACCGCTGAACTGGACAATGCGAACGTTTCTTTAAGAAGAGAGATTGAGAAACAGAAAGAGTATGAAATGCTGCTTAAAAACTCTTTAAACAAAGAGAAAGAACTAAGCATGATGAAATCAAACTTCATTTCCACTGCCTCTCATGAGTTTAGAACTCCCCTTACCTCAATACTTTCTTCTACAGAAATGCTGCAACGGTACAAAAAAAGATGGAATGATATCAAAAAAGATGAGCATTATGATAGGATTAAGAGACAAGTGGAGTATCTCACAAAACTGTTAGACGATGTTCTGCTTATCAGCAAAACAGAAACGGGAAACATTGAATACAAACCGACGGAAGTAAACATTAGGCAATTGGTTGAAGAAAGTTTGAAAGAAGCAAAAGCAATTATGAACGAATCTCATAAGGTAGTAAAGAAATATATGTGCGAAAAAAACACTTTCAACATAGATAGAAAACTAATGAGATTTATAATCGGCAATTTACTTTCAAATGCAATAAAGTTTTCACCAAACGGCGGCAAGATAGAAATCAAGACAGACTGTAATTCAAGAGATTTAAAAATAACAGTCAGCGATCAAGGTATTGGGTTAGCACAGGAGGAAGTGAATAACATATTTCAATCATTTTACCGGGGTGCTAACGTTGGTGCAATCTCCGGAACCGGATTGGGATTATCTATTGTGAACCATGCTTTAGAATTGCATGGAGGAAAGATAATAGTGAAAAGTGAACTAGGTAAAGGAACTTCTTTTGAAGTAAACATACCTCTTAAGAAGAGAAAACCTGTGAGCGATTCACTAAAAGGAAGTAAAGATTAATAATCTAAGTAAAAGGCATTTATACTAAATGCCTTTTACTTAATAACTTTTGCACTTAGTTTCTAAAATATTAAGCCGTATAGGCTTTTTTAAGCAATTTGATGTCCAGCTTTTTCATTTTTAACAATGCCTGCATTACTCTGCTGCTCTTTTCCGGATTCTTATCTGTCATCATTTCGCTTAGAATTGTTGGAACAATCTGCCAGGACAATCCATACTTATCTTTCAGCCAACCGCATTGACTTTTGCTTCCTCCTCTGGAAAGTTTATTCCAGAAGTAATCAACTTCCTTCTGCGTCCTGCAATTGACAACAAAAGAAATGGCTTCGGTAAAATAAAAGTATGGCCCGCCGTTTAGTGCCAGAAATTCTTGTCCTTCTAAAGTAAAGCTTACAGTTAGCGCAGTGCCTTTGGGTAATGGCGCATTATCGCCATAACGAGAAATCTTGCCAACTTTAGATTTCTTAAAAATCTTGGTATAGAATTTAGCAGCCTCTTCCGCTTTATTATCGAACCAGAGGCATGGTACAATACTTTGCTGTTGATTTTTAATTGTTGCCATTGCTATTCCCTTCTCTGCTATTTATTCTTTTCTACATGAATTTTAAAATTATCTAGAATCGCTTGCCATCCGTTAATTTGTTGTTCCTGCGAATGTGTATTCTCGGCTTCAAATAATTCAACCACTTTAACTTCGTAGCCCAATTGTTCGAAAGTAACTTTCACATTTCGACCATCTGACATTGTATATTCAATAAGCTGGTGAGTTATTATGTTCGTATAAACGCCGCCGAAATCGAAGCTTACACTTCCATCCTTTGCCGCCATTACAGCTTTGAAGTGTCCCCCTACACGCAAATCATTTTCTGCCGAGGGAGAATGCCAGTCATCGGACGCGTGATTCCATTGAACTATATGATCGGGATCTACCCAGCATTCCCAGACCTTAGGCAATGGCGCATTGATTACAGTTTCTACTTTCAATTCAGTTTTACTATTGGCTTTCATTTATTTCCCATCTACTTATTGAAATCACTTTTACTTTTTTAAGTAATGAAGAGCTACAACCCCGCAAGCAAGCTTATTAATTTCTTTTAGAGTAAGAGCTACTTTTGTTTTATTGTTTTTATAAAGAGGAATACCATTTCCAACAAGAACCGGATTTACAAAAAACCAGTATTCATCTATTAAGTTATGCTGCATAAGTGTGTGAGCTAAAGAAGGACTTCCGAATATTAAAATATTTTTCCCGGCCTGTTGTTTAAGCTCGGTTATTCTTTCCGGAATATTTTCAGAAATAAAATGAGTGTTATTAGTTTTACCTGATGTAAGAGTACTTGAAGCAACATATTTTGCTGCACTTTTGTACCACCCAGAATGCTCAAGATCATGCTTTGATGCATTTAGTTTATCACCTGCTGTTGGCCAGTAAGCATCCATCATCTGAAAAGTAACTCTGCCATACAACGCAGAATCCGCTTCGTTAGTTAGAAATGCCGCGTATTCAAACAATTCATCATCCACATAAATCCAATCCATTTCACCTTTAGGGCCGGCTACAAAACCATCAAGTGAAACATGATTGGATAATATTAATTTCCTCATACCCGCCTTTCATTTAGAAATAATGTAAGGTAATTCTGTACAATAATTAACATTTTGTGGGAGTGACTAGTTCATTTGGAAAGTATGTTTGACTGGATTTTTGCTGAAGGAAATAAGATGAAAAGTGACCGGTCAAATTTTATTTAGCCGGTCACATAAAATGAAATTAAAAAACTATTCCAACAGAAAAATAATGTACGCCGTTTAATCTGCCGAAATCTTGATAAGCATAATCAACTTTGGCTTTTACTAATTCAAAAATTCTGTAGTTCAAACCGAAGCCCAGAGTTAAACCTTTTTCAGAATCAGATTCGAACAAGGAATTATATCCGGCTCTCAAATGAACTATTTCATTCCAAGCAAACTCCAAACCGGAGTTTATTGATTCTGTGTTATCGTTTGGATGAACAGCATCAAATCCTAGAGTTAATCTTGTACTGCTGCTTTTAATCACATCGGCAGAGATACCGAATCTGAAAATCAAAGGAAGATCGAACTTGTCCAGCTCTATATTCGAGTTTATTAGGTTCTCATTTCCCGCACCGGAGGTATAAACTACAGTTGCATCTCTACCGGAAAGCTGCATCTTAGTACCAAAATTAGAAATGCTGGAAGCAATTCTCAGCTCATTTAAGATTGGGATTTTATAAAGTGTACCGATATCTATTGCAAATCCGTTTGAATTCATATTCCACAAATTCTCGCTAATGTACTTTACATTAAATCCAATAGAGAAATTAGTGGTTAGATATCGGGAAAAATTCACACCCATAACTAATGTATTGTAAGTGAAAAATTCGCCGGTACCTTCGGGATTTTCAATGGTACGCACTTTCATATCATCCATAGATAACACGGATACGAAAGCGCCAAGTGTTCCCACTTCAGATAAATTTGTTGCGAATGCAGCAAAGTCGTGGCTGATATCAGAATAAAGTGAAGTATGATTAAACATAGCTTCGTTCGAATTAATATTTGCGGTTCCGCTTGGGTTCCAGTATATCGAAGTTATATCATCTGCAATTGCGGTAAATGCACCGCCCATACCAATTGCTCGCGGACCAACATTCATTTTAAGAACTTGTGCGGCTGTTGTGCCGGTTTTAGTTGTCTGCGCTAATCCATCGGATATGAAAAACAGAACAAATAAAACGCTGAACGATAAAAATATTTTTTTCATATTGTCTCCGGCCTTACTTGATTAAGGCAAACTTGATTAACTTTTCACCAATCTCCGGCGCATCTAAATGCGCTAGATAAACACCATAAGCAACGCTAAATCCATCCCGGTTCAACAGATTCCAGAACTCTCTTCCATTATCAACACCGGAATCATGTTCAAGAGTTGCTACAAGTTCACCGCTGAGAGTAAAGATTCGTATAGTGCATTTCATTGGAAGGTTTTCAAAGTATATTCTCCGTTCACCACGGTTTTGACCGGAAAGTTTATTTGCCGGTTCAATCTCATTTGTTCCTACATAAGGATTAGGAACAACATAGATATTATCAAGACTGCTAGCCGCCTTTTCATTTTGAACAAAGCCGGCATTTGTTTGAATAGTGAAAACATCTTTTGAGCTATAAGGGCGTTTCGTATAAATGAACAAAACATCTCCGTTGCCCGGGACCTTAGTCGGGTTAGTTGTTGATGGAGAGACAACAAGACTCCAAGCAATTTGAGATCCGGTTCCTCCGGCAGCGCCGGTCTTGTAGAAAACGATCTCTTCTCCCAATGTCCACGCAGAATCGTTTGTGGCTACCGCTTCTTGTAAATTTGTAACTACTTCAACAGGAACGCCGGTTGTAACATCTTCAACTTTGTATTTGACCGGGATATCAATAAAGCCTTTACCCAGAACAAACTTCTTTGCTATGGAAATATTTGTGTTTGAAAATGTTACAATGTAATCAGCAGGTTCTGCTTTTGGACTTCCGGCCGGTCTTAAGTAGAATCTGAAAGTAAGATCAATATTCGAAGACCATTTCGATTTAGTATCGTCGAAACCGAGAGCCGGATTATCCTTTACTTTAACAAGAACGCCATCAAACACCGGATTTGAATCTTCGCCGTTTAATGCCTGGCTTTGATAAAGTTTATAGTTCCGGTAAGTAATAAAATATTCTTTTGCCTCAAGCATTGTGCTGTTGTCAGTTCTCTTTATAGAACCCTTTTCTACATTCAGTACATAATCTGTTGTACCGGAATAAACTTTTCCGGAAGCGTCTGTAACTTGAAGCGTAGCATCGTTAATTAAATTTGCATTTGACAGACTAGTAAATTTATTACCGTACAAATAGAAAGATTCCTTTACAGGCTTCTCGCCAACGACAGAATAATTCTTGCCTAAGGTTGTTTTGCCGGAAGAGTATAATGAATCTTTAAATGTAAGAGTGTATTTCTCATCCTTAACTTTCAAGTCGTTAATCACGCCGAAGTTCACATTTCCGTTGCCCAATCCAGCATTATGCTGAACATCAGTTACACCAATTTCCGGTCGGTTATAACCCGCAGCGCGCGGACCTGGAATGACTTGAACAGTATTATCATCAAAGATCAGTTTACTTGTAATCGGATCGGAAGAAATTTTCCTCGTTGATTCAGATGGCGGTATACCTAAAGAATCGCCGTGATCGTACGAAACAACAGCATAATAGTAAGTCTGGCCGTTGCGGACATTATTCGAATCTACAAAAGAGTGAACAAGACCAGAGTTATCACCAAGATAATAATTCAATCCTCTTCCCAGATATGGTACAGGATGATAGCCTTTCCAGGCATTACTCAAATCCCACTTTGCACTAAAACCATTAACATCCTTTAGCGGTTCATACAAGAATTTTGAACCTTTGCCGTCAGTAACAGTTTGAACATCGGCGAAATCGGGACGAGTACTTCTGTAGATTACATATCCTTCAAAGTCTTTTCCGGTAATAGGATCAATACTTTTTTCAGAATTCGAATCCCAGAACAAGGTAACTTTTTTATCATCCGGAATTGCAGTTACTTTCGGCAAACTCGGAGGTCTGAAGAAACGATAGTTCTTATTATAAATATCTTGAACAGTTTCGGCAGTTGTTAATAGATCGTCTAAGTCTTCACCGAATAGAAACGACATTGAAATTCTTTTGGTTTCGCCAGGCGCTAAAGAGATGTAGCCTGAACTAAATATAAAAACTATGTCCTGGTTTTGCGTTATCTCGCTAAAACTTCCGGGCTTAGTTTCATTCCAAATTGATTCATCGTAAGCAATCAATAAATCAGTTGCCCATTGAGAACTCTTAAAACTTGTTAATCCAATTTGATCAGATTCATCCAAATCGGTATAGCCAAAATTCGGTTCGCCGGGCTGCAGAGGATCGGGTCTTCCATCTGCCAGTTTATTTCCTAAAGTTGGAACGCCATCTTTCTCTCCGGCATCGCCGGTATTAGCAATTCCATCTTTACCAACATCATCAGTATCCGGATTCCAATCTGCGTCTTCATCAATATTGTTATCCTGTCTTTCATCAATCAACCCGTCGCCGTCATTATCAATTCCGTCGTTTGGATTACCGGGAGATTCAAGAAACTTGCAGCCTAAATATCCAAGTCTTCTGCCGGCATCTCCGGTCATATCCGGATCGAAAAAGTAAACCATGTTACGTGAATAAAGAGGAATTTTAGTGTCGAAAGGAGAAATGAAAAGTCCGTTATCATCTTTATTATCGGCGCCGCCAATATCCGGATCCCCGTAAATTCCAAAAGTAACACTATCTAATCTTGTATCACTAACATTGGTTATAGACCAAACAAAGAATATTGCATTTGAAGCTAAAGAGTTACTCCATTGAAATGCACGGCCATCAATCTGAACTCCCAAACCTTTTCTGGTTTTATCATTCTTAAATGGAAAATAACTGAACTCTTTGTTATCGCGGTCATCCATTGCCCAGTAAGCTTCTAAGTCTGCATTATTTTCGCCTTGAACAAGATAGCCGGGCCATACATACTGTCCCAACTTTTCATTATACCATTCACGAGGCCAGCTATCGGGCTTTCCGTCTCTGTTGGAATCGAATGCCGGATTAGTAGCAATATAACTTTGGCTTGGATCGGCATAGCCGGGCAGCGGCTGCCACTGCCATTTGAATCCTGTAGCGGGATCGATTTCGCGCAGACCTGCTCTGTCATAATCGTTCATGCCGTCTGTAATGATATGTCTTCTTACGCCGGCAGAATCAAGAACAGAGGCGCCAACAATTGGACAGAACTGGAAAATGTAAGGCGCGTCTCTCCAAATTAGATTTGTAATTTCTCTTATGCCGCCAAAGCCCGGTGCTATTCCACCATAGTTTTCAATCTCTACTGCAACATTATTCCCATTCATGAAGAATGATTTTCTGTCTGAATTTGCATTGGACTTGAGTAGATTTTTAAGTGAATATTTATCAGCAGCAAGGTTATCATTTTTAATACTTATTGGAGACTTAGATAACTTTTCGGATATGTAATTTTTTATTTCTTGATGTTCAATAAGTCTTCTTTGTTTAACCACTTCTGTTTGAGCAAAGTTTTTTTCAGCAAGAAATGGAAGCGTACAAAGAACTAAACCAAGATAAATTAATTTTTTCTTCAGCATTATGTTACTCCATAAATTTCATTAGAACTCTAAAGTGAAACCAATTCTTACTTCTCTTGGTGCCGAGTAATAATTAGGTCTGTTAAAGTATTCGCTTGCAGATTTTATTCCCGGATATTTCTGCGAGATCAAATTAGTTGCCTGCGGACCGCCTTTGGATTCTTCCAAAGAATAAATTGCCCGTCCGGTATCATCATAAACGAAACGCTCATTCTTCGTATCAAATAGATTAAACACTTTTAAGAAAACAGTCACAGAAGTATTTTCAGCAATTTCAAAAGATTTATCGCATAATAAATCGGCATTTGCATAGAATGGTTTTCTACCGCTGTTCGATCTCAAGTAAATCTGTTGTTCGTAAAGCTGGGGCGAATATGGAAGTCCTGTAGACAACGAAGCGGTTACAGTTACATTCCAATCGTTACCACCGCTTAATGTAACAACACCATTCAATGTATGAGTTTGATCCCAGTCTAACGGAACCGGAATTTTCTCACTTTGGCGTCCGGATGATAAATCTATGAAGAACGCATCGGCTCCGGTTTCATTTCCCTCAGCAACTTGAAAAGTGTAATCCAGTGAAGCGGTTAATAAATCTTCGGAAGATTTTCTTTTTGTAAGAGAGAATGTAATTCCTTTAATGTTGCCATAGTCTTTGTTAACATACTTTTGATAAATGGAGTTGCTGCTTATTCTTATTTGCTGAATTGCCAGAAGATCGCGAACATCTTTATAGAATCCAGTAATGTTAAAAGCAAGAGATTCATTTAGC
>JBHEKZ010000315.1:0-13175 GCA_041859025.1 Melioribacteraceae bacterium
GGATTAAACGGATTTGGATAATTCTGGTGTAAGTTAAATTGTGCCGGTGTTTCTACATTTACTTTAATAATATCACTGTATTCATATTTGCCATCAAAATCTATTTGCTTTAGGCAATACAAAATGCGATCAAGATTAAGATCATGAGCAAGAGCAAGATTATCTATAAATGAATAACTTTTGGGAGAATTGCTATTCCCATTCCCATTAACAAATCCAATCTTCTCCCATAGGCCTTTCTGAGTTGAGCGAAGAATCTCAAAACCATAGTTATTCACTTCCGTAGCGGTTTGCCACTTAAGCACTACCTTGTTATCTGCAAATGAAGCACCGAATGAAGTAAGTTCAACTGGCAAAGGTGTTCCGCCAGTATTCTGCCAATCTAGGTAAGGATAGCCATTATTTATTTCATCACCAATATTCCAGATTGCTGCATCCCAGCTTGCAGTTGTAAATGTTGAACTTGTTTTCATCTCGGTCGTAGTTTTACCAGTTACTTCAGCTCCTCCTTGTGAACTTACTTTCCCCGATGTTTCAGTATCCCAAAAGCATTTTGTTATTGTACCAGATGAATAATAACCTAAAAAACCCCCAACTGTGCTTGAAGTTGTTGCATCAACAGTTCCAGTAGAGTATGAATTTGAGATACTTGATAAATTTTCTCCAGCAAAACCACCAACATAAGTTAATCCAGCTGCCGAAACATTTGATCTTGAATAGCAATTTTCAATTGTCCCAGAATTCCCCCCGATAAAGCCACCGAAGTAATTATTTGCCAAAGTACCTTTTGATACACTTCCGGTTGAATAACATTTTCGAATGAATCCATTTTGATATCCTGCTAAACCGCCAACATATGAATACCCGATTACGCTCCCGGATACAAAGCAATTTTCTATTGTACCTCTGTTATCTCCAATCATTCCTCCAACACTCTGCTGCCCAATTACAGCACCGCCCGAGGCTATAGTTACACCTAAGTTTTTAATTTCACAATTAACACCACCATCTATAACACCAAACAAACCTATGTTGTTTGCACTAGGTCGGTTAATACTTAAATTCGAAATTACTTTCCAATTGCCGTCAAATTTTCCTTTAAAATTGTTTTCGGAATTTCCTATCGGCAACCACAACAAACCACCATTATAACCAGCTCCACTTAAATATGCAGCTAAATCAATATCATTAATGAGTTTGAAGTAAACACTTTCATATGTAGTTCCAGAGTTAACATTGGTAGCAATTGCAGCTAGGTGTTCTGCCGTAGTTATTTGAAAAGGATTTCCTTCTGTTCCATCTCCGCCGCCAAATTGTGAATACACAATTGAAAAATTTGTAATAAGCAATATGCAGATGAATACCTTTCTCATGATTAGCTCATAATTATGTTTGAAATTCTGTTATTGATACTTAGGAATAAATATCCACATCGTTTCATAAGGGGGAGTTACATCACATTGGTAATTATCCTGCCTATCAATTCCGCAGTCCCAAATTCCATTGTTGTTTTCGTCAATCCAGTCAAAATAACACGCATAAGGATCGAGCTCTCTTTCGTCTCCTAACTTCCAATAAAGGTTTGTAATCTTGCCCGGTTTTATTTCAAATCCAATTAGTTTTTCACCTTGAGAAACAACCTTAAACTTTCCTCCAACAAGTTGATGGTTGCCATTAGAATTAAAATAGTTAATCGGAGCAAATTCGTTAAAGTCCGTGCACGACCCATTCCAATCGCCATTTCGTTCCAACATTTCAATTGTTCTTGATCTATCTGACTTGTACGCTGCTATTCTATAGAACAATGTTTTCATTTTGATTTTAATACTCTTGTAAACTCCAACTGGCAAGTTTTCTGCTGTAAAAGAGTAGTCTGCAAATAGTTTCATTTGATTATTTTCCCCAATTTTGTGCCACTTTAGATTATCTTCACCTCCAACACCGAACTCATCTTGAGAAATCCATATTTCAGCAATATTAAATTTTAGATCTAAGGTATGCATTTGATAAACATTTGCTTTTTGATTAGCTACAGTTGCATTTGGAGAACTATGAATAGATTTTACTGCAGATAAAGTTTTTACAGCTTTAAACACTAAAGTACCGGATTGGTTTTCTGTAACACTTTCTTCTTTACTACATGAAAAAAATAAAAGGCTGACCGTGAAAATAATTGCGAAAGGTAACTTCATTGTCTCCTCCTTCTTCTTTTTAATTAGTGCACAACAAAAACTATAATTATTGTACTCTTTTTGTTGTTAATAATTCATCTATGTGTTTGAAGCATTATCAACATTTGGAGAAGAAAAGGAGTTCTAAATCCTTTTTGATTATACTAAATCATTTTTTTTGTAGCAATCAAAATCAGCTAATAGATTAATTTTGAAAAGTTAGAATCCGACTTTCAAATTTCTTATCTAACTTTGAAACAGTTTGTGAACTTATTTCTCAATTAACCAATTATATAGTAATGAATAAACCCTCAGACCACATATTTATAATCTTTGGCGCTTCGGGCGATTTAACAAAGCGTAAGCTTATCCCGGCAATCTATTCTCTGTTTGTTCAAAATCTTCTGCCGGAAAACTTTGCATTGCTTGGCGTATCTAGAACACATTTGGATGATGAAGCTTTCCGCAATAACATGAAACTCGCTTTGCAGGAATTCCGCGAGATTGAAGACCATACTAAAGAAGCTGAATTTCTAGACAAAGTTTATTATCAGGCTATCAACACAGAAGATGTGAATGATTACAGATTTTTGAAGAAGAAGATTCATGATTTACGTGTTAAGCATGAAATTTCCGGCAACGCGATTTACTATTTATCTACACCGCCAAATCTTTACGGAGTCATTCCTAAAAATCTTGCCGCGCACAAAATGAACGATGAAAGCGGCGGCTGAAAAAGATTAATCATCGAAAAGCCGTTTGGTTATGATTTTGAATCTGCCGAAAAACTAAAGCAGGAAATTCTGGACTCTTGGAATGAAAACCAGATTTACAGAATCGATCATTATCTCGGAAAAGAAACCGTACAGAATCTTTTGGTAACAAGATTTTCAAACGGAATTTTTGAGCCTCTCTGGAATAGAAATTTTATTGACCACGTAGAAGTAACTTCCGCCGAAAGCATAGGCGTTGAAGGTCGCGGCGGATATTATGAATCTTCCGGTGCTCTCCGCGATATGGTTCAAAACCATCTTTTGCAGATTGTAGCTCTCGTTGCAATGGAGCCGCCGACTTCACTCGAAGCCGATTCAATTAGAAATGAAATACTAAAAGTGATTCAATCTTTCCGTCCTATAAAACAAGAAGAAGTAAAATCCGTTGCAATACGGGGACAATACATTGCAAGCAAAGTTAAGGGTGAAAAATTAATCGGCTACCGGGACGAAAAAGGTGTTGCCCCAGATTCAACGACAGAAACATTCGCTGCTCTTAAATTTTACATTGATAACTGGCGCTGGGGAGGAATCCCTTTCTATATTAGAACCGGTAAGCGTTTGCCCACACGTGTTAACGAAGTTGTAATTCACTTTAAGCAAACGCCCCATTTCTTGTTCAAGAAAAACGGGGAAATGAACTCCCACAATCAGCTTGTTATCCGCATTCAGCCCGATGAAGGAATTCTGTTAAAGTTCGGAATGAAAATTCCAGGACAAGGTTTCGATGTGCAAACTGTAAACATGGATTTTCATTATTCCGATTTATCAGTCGAAAGAATTCCTTCAGCTTACGAGCGTTTGATCTACGACTCAATGAAAGGTGATTCAACTTTGTTTGCCCGCACCGAAGAAGTAATGGCTCTCTGGAAATTTCTTACTCCGGTTTTGCAGGGTTGGAAGAATGATAAAGACATTCCTCTGTTTGGTTATCCGTCCGGCAGTTGGGGACCGGAAAAAACAGATGATCTGATTGAAGGCTCGAATATGACGTGGCGTTATCCTTGCAAAAACCTAAGCGACGATGGAGTTTATTGTGAGTTATAAGGTTTATGTCTCAAAAAATATTGATGAGCTTTCCGAAAAGGTTGCTAAGCTTTTACAAAACGAAGCCGAAACGGCAAATAATTATTTCACAGTTGCGCTTTCCGGCGGCTCAACGCCTAAATCGATTTTTCAATATTTAGCTAAGAACTACAAAAACAAAATTCTTTGGAATAAGATTAAATTCTTTTGGGGCGACGAGCGCTGCGTTCCCTCCGATCATCCCGATAGCAATTACTTAATGACTAAAATTAATTTGTTCGATGAGATTGATGTTCCGTCGGAAAATATTTTTGCTGTTAACGGAAACAATGAGCCGGCGGAAGAAGCCGTTCGATATTCAAGCGTACTTAAAGAAAATGTTAATATGGAAAATGGATTTCCAAAGTTTGATTTAGTTCTGCTGGGATTAGGAGAAGATGGACACACAGCTTCAATTTTTCCTGATCAATTGGATTTGCTGAATACCGATAAGATTTGCGAAGTTGCAGTTCGCCCTGCGACTAAACAGATTAGAATTTCATTGACCGGTAAGGTAATTAACAACGCCGCTCAAATTGTTTTTCTTGTAACGGGAAAAAGCAAAGCACAAATGGTTGACACAATCATTAATAAAAAGAATGATTTTGAAAAACTGCCCGCTTCATTTGTGAACCCGCAAAACGGAACCTTAATTTGGATGCTGGATCAAGAATCGGCGAGCTTGCTAAATTCTTAATGAACCTAACTGTTATGCTGTAAGTACTTCTTCGATTTCGCATTTGAATTCAGTTGCAAACTCAGAAAGTTTTCTACGGGATCTTGGTGTAATCTCACGTGTTTGATACGGTTCAATCAGTTTCTCCGGCGTATCTAGATAACCAAGCGCGATAAAAACTACCGGTTCATATTCTTTTGTATCTATTCCCAATAGATCTACAGCTTTCTCTTTATCGTAACCGCCCATTAGATGTCCGTATATGTTCATAGAAGTAGCTTGGAGCATTAACGTAGCGTTGGCAGCGCCAAGATCGTGCAGTGCGGCTTGATTTGGAATTCCATTATCATAATTCTTTTTGGCAAGCGCCATAATTAAAACTGACGCGTTTTTAGCCCATGGTCTATTACCGCCGTTGAGGCAGTCAGCAAACTTTTGAAAGTTAGCTTCATCTTTCTTGTGCGCGTAGATGTAACGCCACGGCTGATAATTCATTGCGCTGAAAGCCCAGCCGGCAGCTTCAAATATAGTTTCAAGTTCCTCTTGTGTAATTTCTTTTTCGGAAAATGAACGCGCGCTCCAGCGGTTTTTTATCAACTCATGAACATTATGTTCGGTTTTAGCTCTTTTAATCATCTTTTTACTTTTCTATATAATACTTTATCTACAACGCAGAAGGTTTCTTTCCAGTTCCCTTTCTATTGTCTTTAATTTCCAGTCGGCTTTTCCTAATTTACACTCACTTAAAAACCATATGAGGCAGCAATGAAATATTTTCTTCGCTTTATGTTGATTCTTTTTGCAGTTACATCTTTATCAGCTCAAAAAAGAGCAATTACTATAGAAGACTTATGGAATGTTAAACGTTTAGGAGATTATACTGTTTCTCCCGATGGTAAGCTGATTGCCTTTGCAGTTACATCTTACAATATGGAAGCCAATAAAGGTAATTCTGATATATGGATTATGAACTCGGACGGAACCGGATTGAAGTCTTTGAAAAATAGTGAGGCCGGCGAAAGCGCTCCGAAGTTTTCTCCCGACGGGAAAAAGATTGCATACGAAATGAAAGGACAAATTTGGCTTTGCGATATTGAAGGGAAAAATGATGAGCAGCTAACTAAACTTTATACCGGCGCTTCCGGTTTAGTTTGGCAAAAAAACGGAAAGAGCATATTGTTTGTTTCTTCCGTGTATCCCGATTGCGATTCACAAGATTGTAATGAACAAAAAGATAAAGCTGCTGAGACAAACAAAGTGAAGGCAAAAGTTTTTACTAGCCTTTACTACCGCAATTTTAATGATTGGCGCGGCGAAAAAGTAAGCCATCTTTTCATGTTAGATTTAGAGACGAAGAAATCTACCGACCTAACAAAAAACTCCTACGCAGATGTTCCTCCTCTCGCTCTCGGCGGTCATGCAGATTATGCTTTCTCTCCTGTCGACAATGAAATTGCTTTCACTATAAATTGGGATAGCTACAAAAAGGATAGTGGAACTAAGCTTGCTTCAAGCACAAATAATGATGTTGTTATAATCAATCCTTCTAAAAACGATGCTTCTTATACCACAATTTCTACGAGCAAAGGAAATGATAATCAGCCGGTTTATTCACCCGATGGAAAATATTTGGCATTTCTTTCAATGGAACGCGCCGGTTTTGAAGCGGATAAACTTCGCTTGATGCTTTATGACAGAACTACAAAGCAGGCTAAAGACTTAACATCAAAAATCGATATCTCGGTTGGCAAGGTTGTTTTCTCCCCCGATTCAAAATTTATTTACTTTGATGCAGACCGCGAATCATTTCATTCTATATATAAGTTGAATATTGCAACAAGTGAGTTAACACTGTTGGTAGAACATGCCTACAGCAACGACATTGATATTTCTCCGGATGGCAGCACACTTTACTTCAAGCATCAGAGAAGCAACATGCCGATAGAACTTTGCGCGATGGACTTAATTAGCGGCGAGATTATTCAACTTACAAAGCTCAACAAAGATTTACTTGCCCAGCTCGATATGAATCCTACCGAATCGTTTTGGACAAAAGCAAAAGATGGAGTGAAGGTTCAGTCATTGCTGATAAAGCCCCCATTCTTTAACGCAAACAAAAAATATCCATTGCTTGTTGTTATTCACGGCGGACCGCAGGGAACGACAGCTGACCAATTTCATTTTAGATGGAACTTGCAGTTGTTCGCTTCCAAAGGCTATGTTGTTATTGCGCCAAACTTCCGCGGCTCTACCGGATTCGGACAAAAGTTTACAGATGCAATCAGCGGCGACTGGGGCGGCAAACCTTACACAGACATTATGAGCTGTGTTGATAATGCAATCAGACAGTATAACTTCATCGACTCAAAAAATCTTTTTGCCGCCGGAGGTTCTTACGGCGGTTATATGACTGCATGGATTTCAACTCAGACAGACCGCTTCAACGCTCTTATTTGCCATGCGGGTGTCTTCAATCTTGAAAGCATGTATGGAACAACAGAACAGCTTTGGTTTCCCGAATGGGAAAACAAAGGAACTCCCTGGTCAAACAAAGCGATGTATGATAAATTTTCACCTCATCGCTATGCAAAGAATGTTAAAACTCCTGTACTAGTAGTACAAGGAGGAATGGATTTCCGCGTTCCGGAAGAACAGGCATTTCAGCACTTTACATATTTGCAGAGACGCGGAGTGCCGAGCAAGTTTCTATATTTCCCGGATGAAACTCACTTTGTACTCAAGCCGCAAAATTCTCGTTTGTGGTACAACACTGTTTTCGAATGGATTGAACAATTCAAAAAATAAAAGGGGCACAATATGAATTATGATATTAATGAACTGGACGAACAGTATAACAGCGAAGAAAAAGTTGAACGTGGAAGCTCATACGTTCACGAGAATCTTTTTGAGAAAGTAGAAAAAGCCGGAAGCAAAATCCGTTTTGCCAAAGACGTTAAAGCTCTTTACCGCTATATGCGCGACCGCCACGTTCCTTGGTACAGAAAATCTATTGTTGTTGGCGCTCTTATTTATTTTATCAGTCCTATTGATGCAATACCGGATTTAGCTCCTTTGATTGGTTATCTTGATGATCTCGGTGTTATCGCGGCAGTATTAAAATTTATGGGAAGCGAGATAGTGCCTTACTACGATTAACTAATATTCTGCGGAACTAAATATTTGGTTCCGCAGTTTCATTCTTAAAGGATGATTTATGAAAACTCTAGTTACTACTTCTATTCTCTCTCTACTATTAATTTCATGCAGTTCTACCAACTATCCTCCTCTCGCAACTGTGGATAATGTCGATGTTCAGCGCTACTTAGGCAAGTGGTACGAAATTGCAAATTTGCCAAACAGCTTTCAAAAAGGTTGTTCTTGCTCTTCAGCAGAGTACAGTTTAATCGATTCAACTACAATTCGCGTTACTAACAAATGTATGAAAGACGGCGAACTTGATGATGTTAACGGCAAGGCATTTATTGTTGAGGGAACCGGCAACGCTAAACTTAAAGTTCAGTTCTTCTGGCCCTTCCGTGGCGATTACTGGATTATAGATCTGGACAAAGAGAACTATTCTTACGCAGTTGTTGGTACGCCAAGCAGAAAATATTTGTGGATTCTAAGCAGAACCCCAAAGATGGAAGAAACTCTCTACAATTCTCTCTTGGAAAAATGTAAAGTAAAAGGTTTTGATGTGAGCAAAGTGGTGAAAACCGAACAAGATTGTAACTAAAAGTATTTGTTTACCAACTCAATCTTTTTTGATGATTTCGTTTTAAAAGCTATCATCTTTATAATGTTTTTTGGGGAATGGGTTTTTCTCTCACACCCTTTAGAAATAGCTTGACTCTTATCCTAATTCTTGTAAATTACAGTTAGTAACAATTAGTTGTTTTAATTGTTACTGGTAGTAGTAATAGTATTATTAGTATCACTTGTTTTATTTTTTTTAGTTGTAGTAGTAATAGTATTAGTATTATTTAACCCCGGTATAGATTGACTTCTATACCGGGCTTTTTTTTGTGCTGGCCGAATAAGACCTCATTTTCCACATCAAATTATTCTCGCTTACCTTTTTAGTTAGCATCAAATAAAATGGTATGTCTTGTCAATAAACTAAAACAAAGAAGAATGAAGCTTAACAACAAAGTGATTAATCGTCTTCACTCGCTCACTCATTATTTCAACATTTCAATTGTCAGAGAACCAATAACGTTGCATTTTTCAACACGGTGATGTAGAAAAAATCCACACTTTTTCCCCTCGGCATTGTCTAATAATTACACATCAAGTTCTTAACTCCTTGTAATTGAATAACATAGAAAAAAAACTAAGATGAAAGCATATGTGGTATGTTAATTGTTGTTTACTTAACACAATTAATATTTTCAAGGAGATAATCATGCTTACGTTTCTATTAATTCTCGTCTTAGTTTTTGTCGGTGTTGATTTGCTAGTTAGATTCGTGATCGAGCCATTGATAGTGGGGTCAAACAAGAAAAATAAAGCAACAGCATCCTTCACTAAAAAATTCGATCCGGCATTCAAACTAGCTACTGAGACAATGTATGACGGAGGAAAACCTCATAACCAAGAAGAAATAAGTAACGCTTCAAAAGCTGAGAATACTTCAGTAGATTCAAATAAATGATAGATATATAAAACAAATGATTTTATTATACAGAAAGGATGCTACATGGTTGCTATTTTTGTTCTAACAGCATTTTTACTCATTCTCACAATAGACTTGATTGTATTAAGAATGCAAGGGAAAAATCACCCGGCATTTTCACTTTCATCTCCACAGTATAGTTTATCACATGACAGAAATAATTTTATTATACCGTCAAATATGGCTTTTGCAAAAGGACATACGTGGCTTATGAAGAATAAGGACGGATTAATCAATGTCGGAATTGATTCATTTGGTACGACTGCATTAGGAAGCTTATCGGTGATAAAATGTGCCAACGTAGGTACGAAGCTAAACCGTGGTGAAACGATATTCGAATGTAGTTACGGGAAAAAAGTTGTGAGATTTCTATCGCCAATCAATGGAGTTGTAAAATCCGTTAACACAAATATTATTGGCGAGATACTAACAAATCCATACGGAACTTGGGGCGTACAGTTGAGTTCTGATGATTTCAATAAAATCCAAAATCAGTTTTTAACTGGAACAGATGCATTAAGTTGGATAAAAAAAGAATTTATAAGACTAAATGATTTTATAGTTAATCATTCGCCCAACGTAGAATTGGTTGGCGAAACAATGTATGACGGAGGAATATTTAATAACGATATTGCCTCATCATTAGCTGAAAAAAGTGTAAATGATTTTGAAAATGAATTTCTCTCATTATAAAAATTTGGAAACTAAATGCTGAATGAAAATGGAATACTCTTTGATGTAACGCTTTGCGTAGGTTGTGGTTTATGCTATAAGGCGTGCAAAGAGATTAATAATTTACCACAAACAAATGAAGATTTTTTAAAAGATCATCTTTCGGATAATACTTTTACAGTTGTAGAGCAATATGGCGAAAAGTACGCGCGCAAACTTTGTATGCATTGTAATGAACCGGCGTGTGCATCGGTATGTCTGGTTGGAGCAATTAAAAAAAGCAATACCGGAGCAGTAGTATACGATGCTGATAAATGTATCGGTTGTAGATATTGTATGCAAGCTTGCCCTCACAATATCCCCCGCTATGAATGGGCTACAACTCAGCCACGCGTGCGAAAATGTATTTTGTGTGATGATCTTGTTAAGACAGGTCAGTTGCCGGGTTGTGCTGGAATTTGCCCAACTGAGGCAACCATGTTTGGGAATATGGACAAACTGACAGCTATTGCTAGGAAAAGGTTAGCCGAAAATCCGGGAAAGTATTATCAAAAAATATACGGTCTTGAAGAAGCGGGCGGTGGCCATGTTCTAATTATCTCGCCCGTACCATTTGAACAATTGGGTTATCTCTCAAAACTTCCAAAGGAACCTATGCCTGAATTTACAATGAGAGCTATGGAAAAGATTCCATCGGTTGTGGTTGGCGGTGGATTATTTTTAAGCGCAATGTATTGGCTTACAAAAAGAAAAAATGAAATAGCTAAAGAAGAAAAAAGTACTATCGAGGGAAAGAAAGACATATGAAAATCAATGAAATATTAAAACCAACATTTTGGAAAGTGGTTTCAGTTGTTATCGTAACAATGGGTTTGTTTTCAACTTATTATAGATTTTCCCGCGGCCTTGGGGCTACAACTAACTTGTACGATTCAGTACCATGGGGTTTGTGGATAGGATTTGATTTTCTTGGCGTTGGACTCGCAGCAGCTGGATTTACAATTGCTGCTACAGTTCACATATTTCACCTAAAAAAATATGAGCCGCTAGTAAGACCAGCAATTCTTACTGCATTTCTAGGATATTCCGTTGTGGTTTGTTTACTAGTAGTTGATTTAGGTAGACCTGAAAATTTTTGGCATCCATTGGTAATGTGGAATATTCATTCTGTAATGTTTGAAATCACATGGTGCTTAATATGCTATACAACCGTGCTTATTTTAGAGTTCGCCCCAGTTATTCTGGAAAAGTATAATATCACAGCACCTATTAAGTTTTTGAAATTTATTTCCATACCAATTGTAATTGCAGGCGTTTTATTCTCTACGCTTCATCAATCTTCTTTCGGTTCACTATACTTGATTGTCCCAGGAAAATTACATCCGCTCTGGTATTCATCTTTACTGCCGGTACATTTTTACATTTCTTGCATAGCATCTGGATTAGCTATGGTAATATTTGAGTCATTTCTGGTTACTCGAGCGTTGACTAAAGAGAATGGATTTAAAAATACAGAACTGAAAATGAATGTTTTATCGGGGGCTGCTTTTGCGGTTTTTATTGCTCTTATAGCTGGCCTTTTATTGAAGATTTATGATTTCATTGATAACGGTAAAGTAATCTATCTAACAATGTTATCCTCCGAAACATATCTTTTCTATTTGGAAATAATCATTGGAACAATTGTGCCAATCTATTTGCTGAGTTTCAAGAAATACCGAGAAGATAAAAAATGGCTTTATTTAAGTTCGGTCTGTGTTATATCTGGATTGATCCTAAACAGATTGAACGTAAGCATAACAGGCTTAACCGCATCATCCGGGGTAAACTACTTCCCTTCATTCGATGAAGTCAGCATAACAATGATGCTTGTTGTACTTGCAATTTTCGCATTTAGAATAATAGCAAAGAACTTTGCCGTCTTTGTTGAAGTAGAACCGGAAAACTTAGAAAAAGAAAGTCCACAATTAATTAAAAACAAATAATTTTGGTGAGAACCATGAATAACGAAAATGAATGTCAGACTAAGTACGAAATGCTGAAATGCATTTGGATGGCTTCACAAGTTATCGAGTATAAATTATGTGATAATAAATTTGATTGTGAAAACTGCATGTTTGATAAGGTTATGAGAAATTTGGTGAGCAAACAAGAAAAACCGTTCAAAGAGGCAGGTAGTATTGTGGACGTTGTTTCGGATAAACTGAAAAACATTAACTATGATGAGAAAATCATCTACTTAAAAAACAACTTAGTCGCCAAAGAGATATGTTCCAATACATTTTACCTGGGTATTAACCCAATTCTAAATTGTTTCTTTGATACTGTAAGTTCGATAACAATAAATGATGCTACCAAAAGTATTTCGACCGGGCAGCAGATAATTCAGATTTCGGGTATATGGGGAACAGTTAGTCTCTCATCGCCCGTAAAAATTTTGATACATGATAAAGTCAGCAATACGAATGACAACCCTTTAATGAACCAGTGGCATGCAATTATTGGCATAGAAAACCGAGAACTTTTGAGAGGTAGATTGTCTCGTGAAGAATGGGATAACATGCACTTAAGGGCTCTAAGTATTGTTGAAGAAATAAAATCAGAATTGCCAAAAGTCGGAGATACAATGATGGACGGAGGAAATCAGATTAAGTTTCTTCACCAACTTGTAGGTAATAAAAAATATATCATTATTCTGAATACATTAAACAGTCAATAAATGGTTTTCTTGATATTCATATCATTTCAACACTATAATTTAACTTCTTTTCCCGCCAATCATATTACTGTTAATATGCAAGGATAAAGCTGAAACAGGGTGTAAGTCTCTTAGGTATTTTCTAATTTTACATTAACAGTGTAATGGATTTTATGAAAACGAGAATTCGGAATAAACTAAGCGTTCGGCTCATAATTTCTATTTCAAGCATACTGCTTATTATTCTTTCATCTTACACCTACTTCATAATCAACAATCTAGATAATTATCTAACCCAATCAAGATTTGAGAGCGCTTATAATATTAGCGACATTATTAAAAAGTCAACACGTTACAGCATGCTTTTAAATCGACGTGAAGATGTACATCAAATAATTAAAACACTCCGCACAGAAATTGGTGTTGAAGAAATACGAATCTATAA
>JBHEKZ010000074.1:0-5293 GCA_041859025.1 Melioribacteraceae bacterium
CAATTAACTCGGTTTATGCCAAAAATTTATTTAACCAAGGAAGTTTATTCTTCTCCGAAATGGATTATGCGGATTCTGCATTCATCTATTTTAACAGAATATTGACTAATTACCCGGACAGCACTATAATTCCACAAACACTCTTCTCTCTAGCAACTTACTACGAAACTAAGAACGATACTATGAAAGCGGATAGTCTCTACAAAGACATATTTGATAAGTATCCGAAGGATAAGCTTTACCAAGTAGTTGGAGAAAAGTTAGGATTGCTAAAAAAAGTAGATAAGAAAGTAGAAACAATATCGGAAGATCCGGCAGAACCCCTTTATGTGAAGGCGGAAGAACTCTACTACAAGAAGAACTATTCCGAGGCTATCGATAGTTTCAAAGCAATTCATAAAAAATTTCCCAAATCAAAGTTCGCCTCTAAATCCATTTACTATGCCGGATTGATTTATGAGGAGCAAAAAAACTATGACTCAGCTGCCGTTGCTTACGCAGTTTTAGCAAAAGATTTTTCTACCGACCCGGTTGCTAAATATGCAATTCCAAAGTATGAAGAGTATAAGAATGAAAAAGAAAAAATTAGAAAGGCTGAAGAAGAAGCAAAGAAAGCAGAAGAATTAAAAAAGAAGGAAGCCGAGGATAAACTTAAAGCTGAGCAGGAAAAGGCTGAAGAATTAAATGCTAAAAACCAACAACCGGTTTTAAAAGACAGCTCGGTGGTTTCGGATACTGCTAATGTTCTGAAAGAAGACAAAACCAGAAAAAAACAATCTTATTTAGATAGATTAAAAGCTGATGCAGATACTACCAAAAAAGTAATTGAACAACCTGTGATTAATGACGACGTTCCAATTAAGGTAATTCCCAAAACAGTATTGCCGAAGGTTAAAAAGGATTCAACTGCTCAACCAACAAAACCAGTTGTAGTTCCAATAGAAAAATCGGCTGAACCAGATACAACAGAAAAAGTTATAAAAGATTAGCTAGAAAGAAATAAATGATTTCCCGCAAAAAAGTTCTTGATATGATTGAAAATGGGGAAGGATTGAATGTTGAATACAAGCAGCGGTTTTCTTCTCACGAAAAAATAGCAAAAGAAATAATTGCCTTCGCAAATACACGCGGAGGCTTTTTATTTGTCGGGGTTGACGATAATAGAAAAATCTATGGAATAGCCAGCGAAAAGGGGGACAACGATTTAATTAAGGAAGTAGCCGAAAAATATTGCGAGCCTAAAGTAGAGGTAAAACTCGAGTGCATTAACATTGATAAGAAGGATATTCTCGTGGTCGAGATTCCGGAGTCCAATAACAAGCCCCATAGAATTCAAGATTTTAAAACCAGCCTAGATTTAAATACAGCTTCTGTTTATGTGCGGGTTAACGATAAAAGTGTTCTGGCTAGTAAAGAAATGATTAAGATACTCCAGACGCAAGCGCGCGGTAAATCGCTTGAGCATTATGAAGTTGGTTCAAATGAAAAAGCAGTATTCGGCTTTCTTGATAAGAATGAAAAAATTACCGTAAAAGAATTAGGCAAGCTTGCTAATATTTCCGATCGAAGAGCATCGCGCACTTTAATAAAGCTTGTTAGAGCAAACATCCTTTTGATTCATACCAAAGACAATGGGGAAAGTTATTTTACTTACGGCGGATAAATTATTCGTGTGAGTTGTCAAAAACTCTTCTTAAATCGAAGATCGAAATTCCATAGGCTACGGCAACATTTAACGACTGCTTAGTTCCATACTGAGGAATCTCTAATGAGAAATCGCAAAGATCCAGTAAGTCTTGCGATACACCGGTGATCTCATTTCCCACAATTAAAGCAACCGGAAAATCATTCGCGGGAAAACTATAATGTGGTAAACTGTTTTCCGTTAATTCCAGCGCGCCTATTCTTACTCCTTCTGACTTTAACCTAAGAATAACTTCTTTCGCATCTTTGACATATTCCCAATCAACACTCTTTTCAGAACCGAGTGCGGTCTTAAGAACCTCTTTTTTAAGCGGAGATGGTGTATATCCGCAAAGAAAAAGTTTTTCAATCATTGCACCGTCCGAAGTACGAAAAATTGATCCTACATTATAACTGCTTCGAATGCTGTCAAGTATTACATAAACCGGAAGTTTTCTTACATGATCAAGTTTTTCTAACGTTGCTCTGTTAAGAGAAATTTCGTCGTGAGTAAGTTTGCGCATAAATTAATTGGTCTTGTAGGTTAAACGCAATCCAATAATTCCGATTACGATTAAGAAAATGAAAAATACTCTAATCATTTCTCGAGGTTCGTTAAAATAAACCATCCCATAAATAGCTGTTCCAACCGCTCCAATGCCTGTCCAAACTGCATAAGCTGTACCAATAGGAAGAGTTTTAACGCCGAGCGATAAAAAGATATAACTAAGAATCATTGTTGCTATGGTAAAGATAGAAGCGCGAAGTTGAGTAAAGCCTTCGGAATATTTTAATCCTACAGCCCAGCTAATTTCAAAAATCGAGGCGATTAATATATAAAACCAATTCATTTGAACCCTTGTTGAGCTACATTTAGGTAAGACTCGAGCGGCTTTGCATTTAAGAAGAAGTTCACTTTTTTCAAATCTGTAAACTGCTTAGCCGTCTCACTCAGCTGCTCACGAATACGCGGAATATCGCAAGTGCCGTTAATTGTTAATTCACCATTTAGATAAACATCTGCAACACCGCCGGCCATTGTTACTTGGAAAAGCATCAGCTGAATACCTTTAACATAATTCTTAAATTCATCTGTGTCCTTAGTGTTTAGTAATTCTGTAATGGCTGATTCAAGAGGCGACTTATCAACTTTAACATTTCTTTCAACAGCAACAAGCATATCGTTGCAGCCAATAATTTTCCCTTGGTGCTTAGAGTCATTAATTGCTATTAAATATATCTTGATTTCTTTCCCGTAGTCGGTTTCGCTCTTTTTAGAGCAAGCAAACCAAATTGCAGCAAAACCTAATACTAAGAGCAGAATAATATTTTTCATGATATAACACTTTGTTCCTAACCGAAAGATAGTAAGTTAGACTCACTTCTTCACTTTGAAATATACAGTATCTGCTATCATAGAACCGAAAACACCGATCGCGTCTCCAACGATATTAATTTTAGGTTCATGAAAGTTACCGTCAAATTCTTGAACACCCCGGTAGGTTAAATTATATATTCGAAAATTTTCATCTGCTGCGTATACAATCATTCTGTAACGACTATAAAACCAGATCGAAATCCAGTTGATATCATAATCAATATCAGCTGCGTTGGGATTGATGTTCTGGATTTGTCTCTGAATATATTTATATCTATCCAAATTCTTTACAACGTCTTCTTGCTTAACCTCTAAATAAGAGTTATCGTAAATGAAGGTCGTGTCGCTTGCATCCAAAGCAACTAAAGAAATTGGATAGTAAGTAGTCCCGGGTGAAAGATTAAGTTTCAGCGGAATTTCTTTAACGCTGCCTAAAGCATCTTGTTCTTTATATTTTAATTCTCCGCTTACAGTTTTTTCTTTTATTATGGAAAAACCTTTCGCCGGAGTTTTAGTTACTGAAGATGCCGTAAGTATTACATCATCAATCCTTGCTGTTATTAAGAGTTTATAGCTTCTGTCATAATCCACAATCCAATCCTTTCCATCATATTGATAAGAAAACTTGGATGGATTATAACTCAATTTGTAAACTTTTCCGGTAGAAAGATCGGTGATACTAAGATTTGCATCAGAAATAAAAAGTGTTTTTGGGTTTGGTTGAGTGTTGATGGGAATATTTCTTGATATGCTGATCCCTGAAACTTGTTGTCCCGGATATATGATTGCCTGCATAACAATTTTAGGTTTGAAAGTCTGTTCAAGTTCAACTGTACTTTCTCCACACGATATAATTAATATCGAAAAAATCGTTAAGAATATTATAGATACGGCTTTCATATGTTTCCTTAAAATTTTACAGTAACACCAATACTTGGAAGTATTGGAAACATGTTCTGATTTTCAATCTCTTGTTTTATCATCCCATTCTTAATTTCATTCTTATATTGAATGAACCAAACGTTTTTTCTGCTGAAAAGATTAAACACTTGCAGATAAGGGGAAAGGCTCCATCCGTCATACTGAATATCGTAAGTCAAGCTGAAATCGAAACGGGAATAGTAAGGAAGATTATATGTGTTTATGTCAGATGGATAAAGTGCAATCGAATTTTTATTTGTTTCCCAATCCGGCAACTGATTCATTAAATAGACAGAACCGGGCAGCGTAATCGGTTGACCGGAAAGAAATGTAAAGTTTAACCCGAGCGTCCAATGGTTTTCCGGATGAATCAATTTTTCACCTCTGATTTCACGCATGAAATTATTAAGATCAATGTTTGCAATTATGTTAACTGCATGTGTCCTATCATGCCGCGGCTGGAATGAATTCCCTTGATTGATTCCAGCCAGAGTAAAGAGTGTCTTCGAGTAAGCATAAGAAATCCAGCCTGAAATTGCCCCCGATTCTTTTCTAAGCAAAAATTCAACTCCATACGATTCACCATCGCCACGGTTAAATAATCCTTTCTGGTTGTTGTAAATTGGCAAATTATCGGAAGTATATGATTCGGGGGAAACATCTGCAATAAAAGTTTGATTATAGGAATAAATGTCTTTGTAAGTTTTGTAATAAGCTTCAACTTCCAGTTCAAGATTATCTCCAAGCGCTCTTTCATATCCTAAAATAAAATGGTTTGATGATGAACCTGATACATATTCATCTGCAGTAGTCCAAATACTTATAAAGAATAATCTTGGAATTCTGTTTGCATATTGGTGAAAAATCCCGGAAGAAAATTTAAGGTTAGCTTGTTCACTCAACCTGTATTTAATAGTTAAGCGAGGATCAAAGTTTCTAAAGTCTTTTTCGGAATGAAGGAAATCCGCACGGAGTCCGGCCTCAATGTCCCACAGTATAGAAGGTTTCCAGCTAGTAGATCCGTAAACCGAATATAACTTTCTCGTTCTCATTACATCAACTTTCCCGCTCGGAAAATCTTGTTTCAATCCGCCGTAAACATTTTTTTGCTCGAAGCCAAATTTGAAATTCAAGTTGTCACTATAGAAGTATTCGATTGCTCCTTTTATAGTAAGATCGTTTATTTCGTTTATCTCTTTAACTTCAACAGCACTAACGTTAAAATCGGATCTGAATTTGCTAGCCGTTATCCAAAAATTTCCAAATAGATTAGGTGAAAAAATAGTACGCCAGTTAATGCTTCCGGTTAGA
>JBHEKZ010000264.1:0-4224 GCA_041859025.1 Melioribacteraceae bacterium
CATTTACCGGGGCGAGATTAACTGCAAAGACACCGGGCAGTTCGGCTACACTTTAAGAATTCTACCTAAGCATGAAATCTTAATCAACTCATTTGAAATGGGTTTGATTAGATGGGCTTAGCCGCTTGTTTCTAATTACTAATTCCGCTTTGGGAAGAAAAATCCCAGAGCGGAATAAAATTTTAAAAAGATTGATAAAGCAGAAATCGGAAACTAAAATTATTTAATCCCACGATTGTTCATATTCCTAACAAGAAAGTCTCTTTCAAAGCATCAACCAGTCCGCCGGTATTTAAACTTTAGTACGTATGAAAAATAAAGTTATGATTTGGAAACACTCCGGTTTAATAGATAGAACTAAGTAAGTAATTGTCCAAAATCCTTACAGCGCGCTGGAATTTTCGTAGCGTTAACTTGAATTAAAACGGCCCGAAAATTTTCTTGTGCCTATAATAACTAAAAGGTAAATTCATCAATAGATATTGTAAATGAATCAATTATAGCGTATTAATTAAATAATGGCTCTTGTCGAATTGAAAAAAGGGGCAATTAAATCTAATCTTATACTCTGGAATTATTCATGGAAAAAATATATTCGTTTTTTGCTCCACAGAAATTTTCCGATCCAAAAGAAACAAGAGAAGCAAAATTCGCTTACTATGTTTCCTTATCCATGCTTTGCGGATTTGCCTGTTCTTATATTTACTCATTAATAATTCCGGCTAAAAATCCTTTTATACCCTATTTGTATTTCTCATATTCAATCATTTCAATTATACTTTTTTCACTTAATCAAAAAAAACATTTGAAATCGCCTCTGCTATCGACTACGATTGTTTGTCTAGCGGCAATGTTTACGTTCATGTTTTTTGCCGAAGGGACTCATGATGAAATGGTGAATGTTATGCCTGTTGTTTTGATAATTGTCAGTTTAGCTTATAACAAGAAATCCTTATTGCTCTCAATAATAATTAGTATATGCATTATCTGGACTGTGGGTTTACTTGAAATTAATGGACTGCTTATTCACAAGTATTCTTTTGGCACTACTTATTTCCAGCTTGTTCTTCAGTCTTTTATATTAATAATTACTGGTCTTTTAATTGATTTATTAGTCGGGGATCTAAAAGCCTTTAACAAAGAAGTAAAAAGGAAATCCGATGAACTGAAAACGGCAAATGATGAATTAAAAAATTCAAATAATACAAAAGATAAACTGCTGTCGGTAATAGCACATGATTTGCAAAGTCCTTTTCAGGGTTTCATCGGCATAACAGAGGAAATGTCAAATAATCTTGATTCCTTTTCAAAAGAAGAACTTCTAGCTATTACAAAGAAAATTAACAGCAATGCCCGAAATCTTTTCGACCTTTTAAAAAATATGCTGGAATGGTCACGACTTAAAAAGGGTGAATATGAACTCGATATTGAGAAAATCGAATTAAAATCTTTTGTAGATGGAATTAAATTGCTGGTAGAACAATATGCGTTAAGTAAAAGAATAAGCATATTCACAAAGATTACCGAAGGTTCATTTGTACTTGCCGACCGAAAGATGCTTAGTTCCGTATTAATTAATTTAATTACCAACTCAATCAAGTTTACAATGCCTGAAGGCAAGATCACTATTACCTCAAAAACGGAAGTAGAGGATTACATTCAAATATCGGTTACAGATTCGGGAATAGGGATACCGGAGGAACTAAGTTCCCGGTTATTCAAGATTGAAGAGAAAGTGGGGCGCAGAGGAACAAGCGGCGAGCCCAGCACGGGACTAGGGCTCATTTTATGCAAAGAGTTTATTGAAAAAAATTCGGGCAAGATTTGGCTGGAGAGGTGGGAAAATGAAGGTACAACATTCACGTTCACTTTACCAAAAGTTGATAGTTAATAACTTATAAGTTGAGTCATTATGAACTATTTACTTAGAAAGGCGAAAAATATAATAATATTTAATCTTGTTATTATTTCGAGCATGAGCGCGCAGCGAACTCATATCGATCAAAAATATCTCGAGGGTCTTAAAAATAATCTGCAAGTTGAAAAGGACCTTCTTGAAAAAGCAAGAATATACAATAAGATTGCCACCGAGTATATTATTATCCAATCAATCGATAGTGTAAAGTATTATTCGGAAAAAGCACTCGGCATAGCATCTGAAAATGATTTTGATTACGAGGCGGCAATAGCATATAAGAATATCGCAATCGCGAGTTCGGCTAATATTGACAGGAGAGACTACAACACAATCAAAAAAGATTATTATGTGAACATTAATAATGCTATTGCAATCTTCAGCAGAATAAATGACAAAAAAAATCTTGCTGCCTGCTACCGTTATTTATCAAGATACTATCTGGAGTATCACAATAACAGTCTTTTCCTGGAGAACAATTTAAAGTCCATTTCCTTGTATAAAGAACTATCTGATAGTACGGGAATCGCCTCTTGTTATCTGGACCTCGGTAAGGTTTACTCGATTCAAAAAAAATATGACATGGCAGAGCATTTGTTTAAAATCGGTGCGGGAGTTTTTGAAAAAGCAAGGGATACTTTATCACTAATAACACTTTATTCCAATTATTCTTATCTAAAGAAATACCAGAGAGATTACACCGGTCAGTTAGTTATGGCAAAAAAAGCATATGAGCTTGCCGAAAAGATCCAGAACAAAAAAATAATAGCCTTTGCGTATTCTGATTACGGGGAAGCGCTGAACCATAACAATCAGCCTAAAGAAGCTATTAAAATATTAAAGGCCGCAATTTTGTATGCGCATGAATACAATGCAGATATTCTTGCTACGCAGGTTTTCAAAAATCTCGCTCAATCGTATCTACTGCTGAAAGATTACAGTGCCGCATTCATGTATCAAGACTCATCTTTAACATACTTTAAGTCCAACACAAGAAAGGCCAATCAGGAGATTTCGGAGTATGAGAAGTATGAAAGAGAGATTGAAAAAAAGAGACTGGAAGAGCAATCCGAAAAAGTTAAAAGAACTTATATAGTAATTGTATTATTTGTGCTGCTCCTATTGCTTAGCTTTATTTACTTCCAAAGACAACGTGCCGGTAAACAATTACAGGAGAAGATTCACATTATCGACGGACAAAATTTTGAGCTTCAGGAGATAAATCACCAGCTGGAAGACATTGTAAAAGAAAGAACGAATGATCTGTATCAAAAAAATGTAGAGCTAAAAGTAGAGATTGAAAGAAGAAAGCAAGTAGAAGCCGAACTTATTTCTGCAAAAGAACTGGCAGATGAGGGAAACAATCTTAAATCTACTCTTCTTTCAAATATCAGTCATGAATTCCGCACACCTCTTAACGGAATATTAGGTTTTGTCGAAATATTGAAAGATGAACTTGCCGGCTCGGAATTAAATGAGTTTGTATTAAAAATCGGCAGGTCAGGCAAGAGATTACTAAACACCCTTAATTCAGTATTAACCATAATGGAAATTACGAGTGAGAATTATTACTCGGAGTGCAGCTCCGTAGATTTGAATTCATTTTGCGACGGTTTAGCCGGTAACTACCATACTTTGGCTTCTTCAAAATCAATCGGGCTTAGTGTTGAACACTTTAATGGAGATGCATCTTTATGTATCGATAAGAACATTCTTACTAGAGCACTGCAGTCTATTATAGATAATGCAATAAAGTATACATACAGCGGGTCGGTGTTAATAAAAATTTTCCGCAGCGAAGAAGCGGGTAACAAAGAATTTGCTGTTTCCGTTATTGATACCGGGATCGGGATAAAGAACCAGGACAAAGTATTTTTGTTCAAAGAGTTTAAACAGTTGAGTGAGGGCTATTCGCGCAGTTACGAAGGTTTGGGGTTAGGGCTGGCATTATCGGAGAAGATGATAAAATTAATTGGAGGAAGAATAACCTGTGAAAGTGAATTTGGAAAGGGATCGGTCTTTACAGTTTGGCTGCCCGTTATAGATCAGCCCGATCTAAAAAACTGCGATGATAAAACTGCTGCCGATAAATCCCAGTTGATAACTGCCTTCAAAAATCCTCTTAAAATTTTGCTCGTAGAGGACAATGATCTTAACGCCGAAGTTGTATCAAGATTTGTTGCTTCATTTGGAACGGTAGATATTGCCGAGGATGCTGAAAGCGCGCTAAAATTAGTAGCGTTAAAGCAGTATGATTTAATGCTTATTGATATTAATCTTGGTGCCGGCGCAAATGGAGTTGAGTTATT
>JBHEKZ010000360.1:0-7262 GCA_041859025.1 Melioribacteraceae bacterium
AAGAAGGTTGATGGCGACTCTGAAATGGTATTACAAGCTCAAAAATTAGATTCTTTCGGACATGTTCGCCTTGGCGGAATTGGAACTTTCTTAGCAGAGGAAATCGAAAAAAGAACTGGTTACGAAACAAGATCAACAGTGCTAGGACATATACAACGTGGTGGAACTCCAACGGCATTTGATCGGGTGCTCGGAACTCGTCTTGGTTTCTGCGCTGCAGAATTAGTTGAATCCCAAAAGTGGGGATACATGGCAGCTTTGAAAGGTACCTCAGTTGGCCCGGTAAAATTAGAAGAGGCTACCGGTGAATTGAAAACTATTGATTTACAATTAATGGAAGTAGCAAAAACTTTCTTTGGCTGAGATGCCTTTATATTTAATTTTTTCGAAGCCGCTTGAACAGCGGCTTTTTTGTTTTTGACAATTCATAATCCTGCTCTGAAACAGAAGTGTATAATTAAATTTGAAACATATTATCCCTAACAAAAAAATTATAAAAATATAACTTGACAAATAAGACACGTAACATTATTTTGCTTTCAGTTTCCAGCCGAAACATATAAAATGCAACGTAATCTCTTTAACGGAAGGATGGGTGATAACTGTTGAGTCAGTTACACAATGTTGCAAAAATATATACCAGCCGAAAAAAAGAAAATCAGCCGAGATTTATAAAATTATTTTAAATAATATCCTGAGAGGGTGTTTATGAAAAACAAATTAACTGCTTTTGCTTTGTTAATACTATGTTTTACCAGTATTAGCTTTGCACAAATTACTATTAACGGCTCGGGTAGTTATGCAACTATTCAGGCAGCAATTAATGCAGCTTCTAGCGGTGATATAATTTATGTCTCTGATGGAACGTATGTGATCACAACTACAATTACTGTCAATAAGAGTCTTACGATTCAGGGGCAAAGCGAGGCTGGTACAATAATTAATGCAAATGCAAATGGAGCTAGTTACGCCTTTCATTTGAACGAATCGGATATCACCTTAACAAATTTTACAATCTTACCTCCGCTAGGTCCTGGTACATTAGGAACTTCAACGGGTGGTGGTTATGCAATCCACGCTTCAAAAACACCCAGTACAATTAGTAACATAACCATTACCAATCTGACGGTTGAAAATGGTAATAGAACTGGAATTGATCTTAATGGTGTTAATAATGCGATATTGAACAATATTACCAGCAAAAATGCTGCTTATGGTAATGGCATCAGCTTGTCGGGTGTTGTTGGTGCTTCTTTGAGTAATATCACTACTGGAAATAATGCTTGGGGAGGCATTGCTGTATATGTTTCTAAACCTAGTCAAGCTAATCGTGGTTCTAATAATGTTACTATTGATGCAACTACGTGTACTATTCCAGAGTGGAATAAAGTTTATGTACAGGATGAGTATAGCTTAGTAAACACTAATACAACTGTAACCGGTTACGATTACTTGGTTAAGAATAATTTTAATTCATCACTCAGCGGTTATACTTTGTATGTTGATAATTTGACAAATGCAGTTTCATTAGCTTTGGTTTTTAAGGAAAATGAATTTGTTGGCTCGGCAGCTTCATCATATATTCAAAAACTTTCTAATAGTCAGTTTTATGTAGAAAGCGGAATGAAGATTCAACCAGCAGTAAATGCTGCAGTTGCAGGAAACACTATTAATGTAGGGGCTGGTGTTTTTGATGAGGATTTGACTTTATCAAAAACACTTAATCTTATTGGTTCAGGAGTAGGTACAACAACGATACGAGGAGTGATTGGTGGATCAGGTAGTACAATTGCTATAGCGGCTAATAACGTTGAAGTATCGGGACTCACAATTACAAGATTAGGGAATAATACTACTGATTGGAACGATCCATTGCTAAATAGTGCTGGAATTTCTATTCAGGGAACATCATTTACCGGGGCATTGATTCATGATAATTTAATCACTGGAAATAGAACTGGCATCGACATAAATAATTCATTAGGGCATACTATTAGAAACAACAGAATTATTAATAACAGAACCGGTTTAATTTTCAGAAACCAGACGGATAATTTACTAGTTACTGAAAATGAGATTACAAATAACTGGACTGTTGGAATAGTATTCTTGGATGCCAGCGGTGGCACAAACTCTCCTGTACAAACGGCGCTGAACTGTGAATTTAGTAACAATAATATTAGTGGTAACTGGTATGGTCAAATTGTTGAACGCCAAACCGGCGGTTCCTTACCAGCTCCGGGCACAACTAATTTGAAAAATTTTATAAAAAATTGGCTTGGAACTTCTGACCCTACAATCACTACGGCAAATAGCGCTGAACCAGGCTACTCTGCACAGATTCCGGTTGAGTTCGGAGGTTCTGCTACTCCTCCAGTTACTCCGCAGACAACGATACTGGGCGCCGCATCTGCTAATGTTATTTACGCTCCTTATCTATCTCAGTCAACTGATCTAGATGTTGAAACAACATTAAATCGTGGTACTTATGGTTTTCAGGGCGATTTGACAAAGTTATCAACAAATTCTACTACTACCACAATTGAAGATGTGATACAAGTTGCTACTCCAGGAAGTACAATTGAGATACTCCCAGGTACATACGAGGCTTTTGATGTAACAACTCCAAATTTAACTTTAATTGGCAACGGTGCATTAATAAACCATGGTTCACCCGCTATAACTGTTGCTGCAAATAATACTACAATAACAGGCTTTGCCTTCGATTTTGGTACAGCAGACTATGCTATACAAGTAAATGCTGGTGTAACTGGAACCGTTGTTAGCGATTGTAATTTTAATGTAACTAATGGTATTGATAATCAAAGCACTAATCCAGTTAATGCAGAGTACAATTATTGGGGCTTTGGAGGAAACACGTCTGGTCCAACAATAGCAACTAACATTGGAGGAACAGGCTCTGTTATTACAGAAGCTTTAGCCGGAACTGTGGACTATAATCCTTGGGTAGGTAAAAATTCTACTCCGTTAAATGCTGCTACCTCCGTAGCTGTTAATACTGCAAGTGTTACTTGGGATTGGTTAAATTTCTTCGGACCAAATTTTGCATTCCAACTTGATTTCGATGGCGTTGCCGGTTCTTTGGTTAATACAAGTGTTGCAACAAACAGCGCTGCAATTCCAACTCCATTAACTTATAATACTACTTACCGCTGGTTTGTTAGAAGTATAGCTGATCCGTTAAATACATGGATAGGTCCTTTTACTTTTACTACTCAAAATATTCCTGCGCCTGTATTAACTGCACCAGCAAACACTTTAACTGGAGTTCCAATTTTACCAACATTTAGTTGGACATGGTCCGGAATAGGTGCTGTAACCTATCGTTTAGAAGTTTCTACTAGCAATACTTTTGCAACAACAGTTATTGATACAACTGGATTAAATACTTTGTCGTTATTAATGCCGGAATATCATAAACTGGCAAACAATATTACCTATTACTGGCGTGTTACAGTTATTCAGGGTCTCAATACCAACGTTTCCGCGATAAGTAGTTTTAAAACTACCCCTGTAGTAAGTGTTTCTCCAATAAACCCAATTAACGGTTCAGCTGGTGTATATTTTGATCCAACATATTTTTCATTCCAAATTGTAAACGGGTTTACCGGTACATTAAAATACCTTGTCCAATATCGTGTTAATGCAACAGTTCCAACAATTGCAGAGTGGGCAGGTGCCAATACATTTACCTTAACAAATCTGCTTTCTGAGCTGCCATACCCAATAACATTATTAGCCAACAGCAAATATTATTGGAGAGTAGTAGTACTTAATGCATCGGATGAAGTAGTAAGCTATTCAGGCAATTATTACTTTACAACAAAATCTGGAGCACCAACACCTTATTTGTCTTATCCAATTGGTGGACAGCCTGTTGCAACTAACTCGCCTTCATTCTACTGGTACATAGGCACTTATGATTTAACAAATATTACATTTGATTTAGAAATAGCCACAGACGCAGCTTTCACATTAAATCATCAAACAGTAACGAATATAAATGGTTTACAGTACGATTGGGGCTTAGCGCCTTTAACTCCGGGAACTACATATTACTGGAGAGTTACAACTTGGTATAAAAAGGGAAATGTTCTTGAACAGCATTCTTCCACTTCCTCATATTCAACATTCAAGGCAATGGGTACTGGTACAGCAACAACACCGTACTTATCATATCCGGTTGGTGGTCTTTCAATTTATACAACTACTCCTACATTGTATTGGTATACCGGTGCTTCAACAGACGGTGTAGTATTTGATGTTTATATAAAACTATCATCTGCAGGTGGATATACTCAAATAGCAGATAACACTTCTAACTTATATTTTGATATGTCTGGACCATTGTTGAATCCTTTCACATTGGCAGCAGGAAGCACATACAATTGGTATGTCGTAGCAACTGGCGGCAATGGATCAGTTACCTCCGGTGTAAGTTCTTTCGTTGTTAATTCAAGTGTAGGAACAGGTTCGGTAATAGCATCGTGGCCGGTAGGTAATCCGTATGTTTATTCATTAACACCAACATTATATTGGTATATGTATGGATCACAAACGGGTTTAACAAAATATGTTATCAAGTATTCTCAAACTAATTCTGATTTAACTCAAGGAGCTTGGACAGCATTAGGAGGAGGTGTAGATTTAGCGTTATCAGAAACATCATACACAATTCCTACAAATCTAACAGCAGGATTAAAATATTACTGGGCAATAGCAGGTTACAATGGTGGTTCACTAGTTACTTCATGGTCAACAGGTTCATTTACAGTTTCAACTACAACAACTGCTGTAAATGTATATCTATCAACGCCAGTTGGAGGGACTACAGTTTACACCTTAACACCAACATTATATTGGTATGCAACCGGAGCAATTTCTGGGATTACATCCTATGATATTACGTATAGTAACACATCAAACTTTTTAGGAGGTTTACCGCCGGCATTTGTAACAACGGTTAACACTGGAACAGATAACTTCTATACACTGCCATCAAATGCGGCGTTAGCTGGTGCAACAATTTACTGGAAAGTTACTGTAAACTATGCGGGTGGTCCTAGTACATCAACAACTGGATCGTTTATAATTGATCCGGGCTCTAGCAATGTGGTTCCATTAGTTGGAAGTCCAATTAATAATACAGAGCTAAAAGCAACCGCCGCCACGTTATCATGGTTCACTCCAGCCCAGAGTAAAGCAAAATTATCGTATACAGTAGAATATTCAGAGAGCAATAATTTTGCAAATTCTAAAATTGCTTCTGGATTATCTGAACCACAGCTAAACATTTCCGGCTTAAAAGAGAACACAACATATTACTGGAGAGCAAAATCTGTTGATCCGCAAGGCACGTCAAGTAAGTTCTCCGAGGTTGCATTGTTTAGAACTTCCGGAAAGGTGACTGGAGTTGAAGAACAAGAAATTCCAAGTCAGTTCGAATTATCACAGAACTATCCGAATCCATTTAATCCAACGACGGTAATTAGTTATGCATTACCAAAGAATACTTTTGTAACAATAAAAGTATACGATATGTTAGGAAGAGAAGTAAAGACGTTGGTTAATAAAGAGAATGCTGCTGGCAGATATTCAGTAGACTGGAACGGTGATGATAACTTTGGAAGTAAAGTATCGACCGGAGCTTATGTATACAGAATAACAGCCGGTGATTTTGTTTCTGTTAAGAAGATGATATTAATAAAATAATTGACAAGATAGAGAGTCGAGGATAAAATGAGAAAGATCAGTGCATCAATAATGATCATTTTAGTTCTGGCAGCAATAGGATTAGCTCTCTATGCTTGCCATGTAACTTACTTTTCATAAAGAATATCTAATTGGTTCTAAAACCTTAAGGGTCACTGAAAAGTGACCCTTTTTTATATTAAAATTTCCTTCCACAACACAACTTTATTTCTTGTTAATGATTATTTTGAGAACAATAAAAAATACTGTGAATTACTAGCGAAGAAAAATAAAGTGAAGCAAAAAATTAAAAATATACTTACGCTTATATTGGTAATGGCTACTGTTAATTGTCAGCCGAGCATACAAGCGGAACCGGAAATCTTTATTAGATATAATCAGTTGGGTTTTCGACCAAATGATCTTAAGACGGCAATAGTACTTTCAAATTATAAATTGGAAGGGAAACAGTATTCAATTGTGAATATTAGAAAAGATGAAAAAGTTCAAACAACTTCTTTTGGTAAAAATACGGGTCCTTTCGGTACATTTAATTATTCATATCAAATTGATTTTTCAAATCTGAAACAGCAAGGGGATTATTACATTTCATTTGCTCGTCAGAAGTCGTCTGTTTTTAAAATCGATGAAAGTGTTTATGCCGGTATATCAGATTCACTTTTAGAATTCTTCAGAGTACAAAGGTGCGGTTACACAAATCCAATGTTACATGAAATCTGCCATATTTCTGATGCTGCACAGATAATTGATGGTAAAAGAACAATTGATAGAAAAATTGACGTTACCGGCGGCTGGCATGATGCCGGAGACTACGTTAAGATTTTGAATACGACGGCATTTTCAACTTATATGCTTCTTTTCTCATACGATTTTGATCCGGCAAAGTTTAGCAGTGATAAAAACAAAAATTCTGTTCCGGATATACTTGAGGAAGCCAAAGTTGGTTTAGATTGGATGTTGCGCGCTTATTACGATAAAAATAAACTTGTAACTCAAGTTCAAGACTTAAGAGATCATGATGTTGGCTGGCGCATGCCCGAAAAAGATGCAGTGGGATTCGATAGACCGGCTTTTGTTGGGATGGGAAAAAACTTAATCGGTATCTATTCGGCTACCATGGCTTTGGCTTACAGAATTTGGAATAACAAGTTGAACTATCCTGAATTTGCAAACCAATGCTTAACTGCCGCACAAAATTTATATTCCAATTATAAAAAAGTGCCGGATATTGATAGCAGCGGTACAGGCGTCTATATTGATAATGCTTTTGAAGGCAAGATGGCTTTAGGTGCTATTGAATTATACCTCTCTACAAATAAAACTAACTACCTAAGCGATGCAACAATTTTTGCCGATTCTGCTAAATCAGATTTCTGGTGGAGTTGGGGAAATATAAATTCTTTGGCTCACTATCGTCTTGCAAAAATATTCTCTAAGTATTCTATATATATCAAAAAGAACCTTGAAGAATTTAATCGAAAGAAAAATGATAATCTTTTTGGAAAAGGTGCATCGCTTAGTTGGGGAAC
>JBHEKZ010000536.1:0-8708 GCA_041859025.1 Melioribacteraceae bacterium
GGTGAGTTTGAATCACAAAACGGAATAATTTCCGATACAACAAAGAATTATAAAAAGGAATTTTGGTTACCTAATCTGCACTTAAAAATAAAACCTCTTGAGTGGTTGGACTTCCGTTTTGCGGTAAGCAAATCTATTTCACGTCCCGATTATTCGATGAGGTTACCGAGTCTTTATATCAACAATCAAGATCAAGAAATCCAAAGCGGTAACCCTAATTTGGAACCAGCTGTTTCATGGAATTTCGATGCAAGCATGTCATTGTATTCAACGCAATATGGGTTGCTTACTGTTTCAGGATTTAGAAAAAATATTGATAATATTTTTTACTGGTTGAATGACATTAAGATTATGAGTGCTGATCAAGCACGCAGTCTCAACTTACCAGTTGATAAATATGGTCCATTTAACCAATACTTATTGGATATGCCAGTTAATACTAAGGGTACAAAGGTGTGGGGATTTGAATTGGATTTGCAAACACATCTCGGCTTTTTACCCGGTGCTCTTAGCAATATAGTTGTTAGTGCTAATTATTCCAGAATTTGGTCTCAAACAAAATATCCGAGATTTACACTAGAAAAGAGTACAGGGTTCCCACCAAAGTTCACTCCAAAATTTTATGAATCTCAAAGAGAACTTAGTGGACAGACAGACTATACAGGTAATATTTCCGTTGGTTATGACTATGCAGGTTTCTCAGGAAGGCTTTCAGTTTATTTCCAAGGACCGTATTTAGCTTTTATTAGTAATAATGAAAATCTCGATGGATATCAAAAAGCTTTCTCACGCTGGGATTTATCGCTTAAACAATCCGTCACAGACTATCTATCGATGTTTGTAAATGTCAATAACCTAACTAACGTAATAGAAGGATCATATCAAAGTTTTCGCAATTTAGATAATGGTGGCTACCTATATGGAGTTACAGCAGATCTTGGATTGCAGATTTCTTTGTAAACAAGCATAAAATATAAAATGAATATAAAACAAGTTGTATCATCAATTAATCGATTCATTATAATTCAAAGGAGCAAAAGATGAAGAAAATTACTATTCTTTTTGTTTTACTAATAGCTGCGTTTGTTGCTGGAAATACATATGCTCAGAAAATTATTGAGCCAAATGTCGGTTATGTTAATGAAATAATAAAAGCAGACGTTGATGCAACCGGAAAACAGCTTAACAACGTTTATATCTTTCGTAGAAATCAGGTTTATTACCTAAACAATATGATTGAAAATATTGGCTATACTATTACACTTAAAGCTGAAGATGGTACAGGTGCTCTACCTAAATTAGTTAATGTACAGGATGCAAACGGTGCATTAAATAGAATGTTCAGTGCAAGTGAAGATGCTTACATTTATAATCTATACTTTGATGGAATGGGACCAAACTTGACAACGGGTGAACCTGATCCGTATTATTTAATGAATGGTCAGTTGTTCCGTGCAAACGCTGCTGGAAAAGTTTTAGTTATCGACGGTTGTATACTTATGAACTGCGGTCAAGTACTTATTCGTTCTAACGCAGGTGCTAGAAAAGTGCAAGTTACGAATTCAATTCTTGCAAACTCAGGCCAGTTAGTTGCTGATAATATTGGAAACGGTAGAATTATAGATTTAAGAAATGGTGTTACTGATAGTGTAATTTTCAGAAATTGTACAATGCTTAACACTTATGATAGAATTGTTAGACATTACGGTGCAGCGGCCAATGCAACTACAGCTTTTGCTAAGTATATTGAATTAGATCATAATACTATCGTTCATAATTTAGGCGCATATGGTTTTCTTTTCTTAGGCGACATTATGGATGCTGCAAAGATTACGAATAACTTATTCTATAACCCGATGACACTAGGTTATGAACCGGTTGCAGATCCACAAAGAATGGCTGAAGTATCTCTGATTGGAGAAAAAGATGCTACAACAGGTCAATATCTATTCCCATTGATTTTAGACCAGCCAAATACAAATTCTTCTCCAAAATTTACGATTACTAAAAACATCATAACATATGATGCTGGTATTAAAAAGTATTTTGCAGATAACAAAGTTGATGAAAATCCGATAATCTCTAATCGAATTGCTGGACTAGTAGGTGGTGTAGTTCCGGCGGTTAAAGCCGACGTAACACTGAAGAAAATTCCAGCCAATATGCTCAATGTTATGAACTGGTACCATGCTAATGCTATAAAGACAGTTGGTGGCGGTATGATTACTGACGGTAAGATGGACATGGACAGAAAAAGCCGTAAATTCTGGACAGATTCTCTAGACTGTTCATATACAACAGCAAATGCTGCATTCAAGGGAACTGATGGTTTGCCAGTAGGATCAGCAAAGTGGAAAAGTACTGTAACAGCTATTGAGAATACTACAGAACTACCAACTGAATTTTCACTTTCGAACAATTATCCAAATCCATTTAACCCATCAACAAAAATTCAGTTTAGTGTTCCTTCAAATGCAAAAGTTGCTTTGGTTGTTTACAATGCATTAGGACAAGAAGTAGCAAGATTGGCTGATAAAGAATTTAGTGCAGGCGTTCATTCTGTTGATTTTAATTCAGCAGGGTTGAGTAGCGGTGTTTATGTATATAAATTAACTGCTAGCGGTACTAACGGAAAAAGTTTCATGGCCTCCCAGAAAATGCTTCTAATGAAATAGTAGAAATACTAAATTATTAGCGCATGTGTTTTTCCTCCCTTGGAGCTTTTACCGAGGGAGGATTTTTTATGAACTAAAATGATTCTGAAATATCTATTTGAAAGTAAAAAGTTAGAGGACTATTCGATGAAGAAAGTATTTTTTTTATTTGTAGCATTATCATTTTCTATGATTAGCGCAAAAGAAACAGTATGGAAAAATCTGTTCAACGGGAAAAATTTGGACGGATGGAAGGTGCTTAATGGCGAAGCAGAATTCAAAGTAGAAAACGGAATGATAGTTGGAACTTCTAAATTGAATACGCCCAATACTTTTCTTGCTACAGAAGAAATGTTTGGAGATTTTATTCTAGAAGTGGAAATTAAAAGTGAAGCAACCGTAAATACTGGAGTCCAAATAAGAAGCAACAGTTTGCCGGAGTACAATAACGGAAGAGTCCATGGCTATCAAGTTGAAGTTGACCCTTCTAAACGCGCTTGGTCTGGCGGTATTTATGATGAAGCAAGAAGAGGATGGCTCTATAATCTTGAGTGTAATCCGGGTGCGAAAAACGCTTATAAAATAGGTGAGTGGAATAAACTAAGAATCGAGGCGATAGGAAACAGTATTCGTGTTTGGGTTAACGGAGTTGCTACTGCCGACCTTATTGACGATTTGACTCCAAAGGGTTTTATAGCTATCCAAGTCCATGGCATTGGAGAAAATAACGAACATGAAGGGAAAAGTGTATTTGTAAGAAGTATTCGTATTAAAACATTCAATCTCGAAAAAGAAAAATCTGCGTTGAGCAATAAAATTCCGCAAGTATCATATCTTACTAACACATTAACAGATCGTGAAAAGAAAGAAGGCTGGAAACTACTCTGGGATGGTAAAACAACAAATGGTTGGCGTGGGGCTAAGCTAGACGCATTTCCCGAAAAAGGTTGGAAGGTTGCAGATGGAATTTTTACAGTGTTAAACAGCGGTGGTTATGAATCACGCAATGGCGGAGATATAGTTACAACAAAAACATATAGGAATTTTGAATTGGAAGTTGATTTCAAATTGACAAAAGGCGCCAACAGCGGTATTAAGTATTTTGTTCAACCAGATTTAAATAAAGGAGAAGGCTCTGCAATTGGTTGTGAATTCCAGGTGCTGGATGATGATATTCACCCGGATGCAAAGCTTGGAGTTAACGGGAATAGAACTTTAGGTTCCTTGTATGATTTGATTCCGGCTAATGCATTGACTTACGCACCTAACGAATCGACATCAAAAAGAGTAAACAAGTATGATTGGAATAGAGCAAAGGTTGTTGTGAATGGGAATTATGTAGCTCATTATCTAAATGGGATTAAAATTGTTGAATATACTCGTGCGAACCAAATGTGGGACGCATTAGTTGCCTACAGCAAGTATAAAGTATGGCTAAATTTCGGAAATTTTGAAACGGGACATATTTTACTTCAAGATCATGGTGATGAAGTGTATTTTAAGAACATCAAAATAAAAGAATTAAAATAACATGACTAGAACCAAATCCTTTTTCGCAGCTTTGTTTTTGAATACATTTCTTTTCGCACAAAGTAATACTACAGTAACGGCGCATCGCGGAGCCTCAGGCTATGCGCCGGAAAATACTTTAGCCTCGATGAAAGAAGCAATAAATATGAAAGCCGACTTTGCCGAGTTAGATGTTCAAGAAACTGGGGATGGTGAGATTATTGTTCTGCATGACAAAGAACTGAAGAGGACAGCCGGATTAAACAAAGGTATTTGGGAAACAACATTTGAAGAAACAAAAGCGCTAGATGCCGGAAGTTGGTTCGATCCGAAATTTAAGGGCGAACCGGTACCAAAATTTGCAGATGTTATTGATGTTGTTAGAGGGAAGATAAAACTTAATATTGAACTCAAAACCAATGGTCACGAAAAAGAATTAGCCGAGCGTACATTAAAAATTGTGAAAGAAAAGAAATTTGAAAATGATTGCTTCTTTACTTCGTTTAGTTATGCTCAAATAAAGAAAATAAAGGATATTGATCCGAACTTAAAAGTCGGATTAATATTTAAAACTCTCCCGGATACAATTGATGTCTTTAAAGGAAATTTTGAAATTCTCAGTGTCCATTTTTCACTTGTGACTAAAGAATTTGTCGAAATGGCTAAAAGCAGCGGAAAAGAAATCCATGTATGGACAGTAAATGAAACTGATGAAATGAAAAGAGTAATTGATCTTGGAGTAAATTCAATAATTACTAATTATCCAGACAAAGCAAAGCAACTGATGCTTAATAAAGTGCAATATAAATAATCTTATTTAGCTGAGAATAGAATGATGTTAAAGATCAGAAGTAATTTTATTTCGTTGTTGACTCTTGTACTTGTGTTCACAATTATTACTTCTTGTACAAAACAAACTGAGTATAAATCTATTAACGGATTTAGCGGCGAACTAAATTTGAAACTTGAGCAGTTCTTTACTGAGACTAAAAATTACTCGGGTAGAAAAATCGCTGTATTCGATGGAGATGGGACAGTACTTGGGCAAGTTCCTCATTACTTGGCAGATGAGTGTTTATACAAGTTTGCAAAAGAAAATCCGAATAGGAAAAAAAAATTAATTGACTCCATGAAGACTCAGTCTAATGTTTCACTCGAGTATGTTCAGAATAGAGTTCGTTATATGAGTGAGGATTCTCTTTCTTATTGGAGAGAATTGGGACGCAAGTGCTTTAAGGAATTCTATTCGAACAAGATTTACAAGCCAATGAAAGAATTAATCACACAATTAAAGAAAAATGATTTCGAAGTTTGGATTGTTTCTGCCTCGCCGGAGGCAATGTATCAGAAATTTTTAAGTGAAGAGCTTGAAATTCCAATTACTAACATTATCGGTGTTAAATCGGTAATTCGTAATGGAATAATAACTGATGAGATTATTAAGCCGGTCCCGCAAGATCATGGGAAAAAAGAAGCAATTGAATCATTTATACAAGGTAGGCCGTTATTAGCTGCCGGTAATAGCCGTGGGGATAAGGAAATGATCGAATACGCATCATTGATACATATGATTGTTAACCCGGATGAACATGTCGCCAAGGATCAGAAGGAAAGTATTGCTCAATATGCTAAATCTCATGGTTGGCTGATTGTAAAAACTAACGATACTACCGAAGTCAACTTTCCATCAGTTTCTTCTATACAGTTTGGAATAAAGAAGAACAAAACAAACAAGTTGAAGTAGGAAATTTTATGTTTAGAAAACTGTCTAATTACTTCAATCCGGATCCTCATATTGAAAGTTTACCACAAGAACAAATTCATGGCTTATTTAAAAAATTTCGTTGGAGTGTGCTAGAAGCATCTTTTATTGGTTACGCTACGTTTTACATAGTCCGGAATAATCTTTCGACTGTTGCAAAAGATATCGAAGGTGCACTTCATTACGATTATAACATGATCGGAAATATTCTTGCCATTTCTTCAATTAGTTATGGATTAGGTAAGTTTCTAATGGGTTCTCTTTCGGATAGAAGTAACCCTAGAAAGTTCATGGCTTTTGGTTTACTACTTTCTGCAATACTTAACTTTGCTTTTGGAGCTATACCTAATTACTCAGTACATTTAACTTTATGGGCATTGAATGGCTTCATCCAAGGAATGGGTTGGCCTCCGTGTGGTAGGTCGATTGGGCATTGGTTCAGTTTGAAGGAACGTGGTTCAATATTTGCGATTTGGAATATTGCTCATAACATTGGCGGTGGAATTGCCGGAATGCTTGCTGCGTATTCTGTTATTCATTTCGGTGGATGGAATGCTGCGTTTTATGTCCCAGGAGTTCTTGCGGTTGTTGGTTCAGTTTACATTTTCTTTAGACTTAAAGACACACCTCAATCGCTAGGATTACCCTCAATAGAAGAATATTCCGGTATTTATTCAGAAACTGAAAAAAAGTTTGGGGTTAATGAAAAGGAATTATCATACAAGGAATTGTTTGTAGATAACATTCTAAAGAACAAACTAATATGGCTCTTTGCAATAGCTAATCTTTTCGTTTACATAGTCAGGTATGCAATGCTTGATTGGGGCCCGACTTATTTACGTGAAGTTAAAAATGCTTCTTTAGAAGGTGGCGGTTTAGCAATTCTTATTATTGAATTCGGAGGAATCCCTTCTACAATATTTATGGGATGGCTCTCTGATAAATTTGGCGGGCGAAGGGGAATGATAAGTTTGCTTTGCATGATTCCGATTCTCTTTGCGTTTGCGGGAATTTATTTTAATCCTCCGGGCAATCTTTGGTTTGATATGACCATGCTTGCTATTGTTGGCTTTTTCATTTACCCGCCGGTTATGTTGCTGGGAGTTGTTGGTTTGGATTTAACTTCAAAAAAAGCTGTTGGAACTGCAGCCGGCTTCATTGGATTGTTTGGTTATTTGGGGAGAACAATACAAGCAAAAGGTTTTGGATGGATGGCTGACCATTATGGAAAACTATACGGTGCTGAGTTTGGCTGGAATTTAGTAATCTGGTCTATACTTGCTGTTACTTTGATATCAATTATTTTGTTAGCGTTCACTTGGAATATAAAACCAAAAGCTTAGAATTTGCTCTGCATCTTTAGATGCAGAGCAAAATAAAACTCATCTTAAAATTTCATACAATGTAGCTGCAATTGTTGAACCGATTATTGGTCCGACTACAGGAATCCATGAATATTTCCAATCGCTGTCTCTTTTATTCTTAATTGGCAATAGTGCGTGTATTATTCTTGGTCCAAAATCTCTAGCAGGATTAATAGCATAACCAGTTGTTCCACCAAGTGAGAGTCCAATTCCCAAAACAAGAAAAGCTACGGGAAGGGCAGAGATAGCACCAAGTCCAACCTCCGGTTCAGCTATATAAAGTACTGCGAAAACTAATACAAACGTTCCGATTATTTCGGAGATGAGATTATTCGCAGTAGAGCGGATTTCCGGCGCTGTACAGAAAACTGCGAGTATTAAATTTTGATCTTCAGTTGATTCGAACTGTTGCTTATAATGTAACCAGACTAAAGAGGCTCCAATCATAGCGCCTATGGTTTGTGCTATTATATAAAGTGGAACATTACTCCATGGAAACTTACCGACAAATGCTAAACCGATTGTTACAGCAGGATTCAAATGTGCGCCACTAAATGAGCCAACACAGAAGACTCCAACAAAGACCCCAATTGCCCAGCCGAATGTTATAACAATCCAACCTCCATTTTTACCTTTGGTTTTATTTAATATAACATTTGCAACAACTCCTTCGCCCAAAAGTATTAAAAGCATAGTCCCAATTACTTCGCCAACAAAAGGATGCATAAATTTCTCCGGAATTAATTAAGAAGATATTCGTTTGCTAATACTGTGTACTTGTTTACTTGTTCTTTTTCCCATTCTAAAGATTTGTTTAATTCTTGTGCCATTATTTTTGCAACTATAGGAGCCATTTCAAGACTTGCTTTTGCATCCAGAAAGAGCGCGCGAGTACGTCTTGCAAGAACATCTTCAATTGTTCTTGCCATTTCATTTCGTATATGCCAAATAACTTCAGCTTTTATATATGGAAGCGAATCGCACATTTTTTCTGATAGGAGAGTATCATGTTCTGCAATTTTTTTAATAGCAATATTTTCTGATCCATAAATGTAAAGGTGATCTTTTTTGTCAACGTTTTTGAGCCAGCCATGAATTCTTAATGATTTAGTTATACTTTCCTTGTTTTCAAGACCGGCAACATCAGCTGCTTTGTTAATTGTATCTTCTCCCATTTTACGGTAGGTAGTCCATTTTCCTCCAGTAATTGTAATTAATCTCGAGTCGGAAACAGTTAAATAATGATCGCGTGAAATAGCTGCGGTATTTTTGCTGTCCGTTGGTCTTACTAAAGGACGTAAACCTGCAAAAACACTTTTCACATCCGAGCGTCCCGGGTCTTTCATCATATATCGTTTCGCGTGTGTTAAAATGAAATTAATTTCTTCTTCAAGTGCGCGAGGTTCTAACGTAGCTTCT
>JBHEKZ010000427.1:0-2575 GCA_041859025.1 Melioribacteraceae bacterium
TACATTTTATTGTGAACTTGCATGAAGTAAAACTGAAGTTCCAGCAAATTAATTTTATCGGGATCGATTATATGAATCTGAACACCATTAAGTACTTTGTCTTTCCATTCGCCGTAAAGAGGCTTATAAGAAATGGGTCGGAACAATACTCCGGGCAATTTTAAAGCGTTCATGTTTTTCGCTAATGAATCGGCATCAATCCATTCTGCAGCAAAAGTTTCGAACGAAAGTGTGTACGAGATTCCAATACCAAAAATTATTAGTTCGCCTAAAACCCCACTTCCGACTAAGTAAGCTGGAGTTTCTTGATGGGGAACGTTAGGTGAAGTTGGAACCCAGGCTAAGCCGGTATCGTTAAACTTCATCCAGCGTTTCCAACCTTCCATCTTTACTACTTGCAGTTTACATTTGGCTTTATTTCCGATTGTCGGCTTCGTATTTATAAGATTTGCTAGCTCGCCGCATGTTAAACCATAGACATATGGAATTTCGAACTTACTTACATGTGATTCATAACCTTCCTCAACAACATTGCCTTCAGTTCTGTATCCGCCTAAAGGGTTTGGTCTATCTAAAACAATAAAAGGAATTTTATTCTCAGCTGCGGCTTCCATGCATAAACCCATAGACGAAATGTAGGTGTAAGATCTAACACCGATGTCTTGAATATCGTAAACTAACACATCGATTCCTTTTAACATTTCCGGTGTAGGTTTTGATGTTTTTCCATAGATAGAGAAATAAGTTATGCCGCTTACAGAATCCTTAAAACTGTCAAATGTAATTCCGGCGCCAATCATTCCTTTCAAGCCATGTTCCGGTGAATAGACAGAAACCAAAGTAAAATTTTTGGCTTGCTTGAATAAATCGTGCGTGGAAATCAATTTTCTATTAACGCCGGTGTGGTTTGTTATTAAACCAACTTTTTTACCGGCCAGCATGGAAAAATTATCCCGCTCTAAAACATCAATACCAAGCAAGACCTTTTGTGCGCTAATCTGATTTGAAAAAAGAATAGATAGGATAAAGAAACAAAACAGCGAAAACGATTTACATAATCTCGATTTAACAACATGAAAGTTTTGCATCTTTATCCTTCTTAAAAAGTTATTGTATTTGAATTGCTTTAAAAACCGACTCAAGTAATTGATCACTTTCACGGCACGTTTCTTCCAGAACAATATCGGCGCGTTTCTTTATTTCTTGTGCTATTGTTTGATTAGAAAGGGAAGAGCAGTTGATCAAAACATTCATGTATGCGCCTTTTGAGGCGGTAGCTACTAATGCGGCGGCAACACCGGCGTCAGACAAAGAATTTTTATTTCCTTTTTCAATAATAACTTTGAGGAAAGGTAAAAGTTCTTTTGCTTTTTGCATTACATCTGCCGGAACCTCAGCGGCACCTAATGTAGCTTTTTCAATTGCTTCACTTCTACCTGACTTATCGGCGTCCGTTTCTTTAGGAAGTTTAAAAGCATCCATTACTTTATCAAATGCAGCGTTATCCTTCTGTCCCAATTCAAAGAATTCTTTCTGATAAAGTTCTAATTTCCCTTTTATAGAAATCATTTCAGTTTCAACTTCAGCATATTTTTTTTTCCCAATTGTTAGACCGCAAACCATAGCTCCTAAACTGGATGATAAAGCTCCGCACATTGCAGCAACGTTTCCGCCGCCCGGTGTTGGTGCGTTTGATGATAAGTCATCAAAATATTGTTGTAATGATTTTGATAAATCCATTTGTATTCCTTTTAATAGTTTTAACCTTGTCACTTGAACCTAATAGCTTGCAGCTATCAAATCATATATTCGATAATTTTTTCTTCCGGTTTGAATGGATTAAGAGAGGATAATCCCAAATGTTCAATCGCAGCTTCGACTAGTTTTTTCTCATCATTTTCTTTACCGCTTGTGTAATATTTGCCGGCTTCAAGCAAAGAGGCGAGGGGTACAAGGCCGACAATTTCGCTGCCGTTAACATCAACTCCAAGGCGAGCTGCTTCTTTTTTTACTTCTTCGAAAGCAACATGAATTGGAGTAATTGTGTAGTTGGTAAGATTCATTGAGACCTGTGTGATGTTATATTTTTCTAACAAAACACCCATGCCCTTAACTTCTTTTAATTTTCCAGGAACCTTAATCGGTTTTCCATCGACTTTAATGATGGCCCCATTTTCATCACGTTTAGAGTAACCGCTTTCTCTCAACACTTCTCCAATTTCTTTTGCGTATTTAACATCTATTGAATTGATGTTAACATTATAAGCAACTAGAAAGAAGCGAGAGCCAGTAACAATTCCACCCAGTTTTGGATTAAAAGTAGTCGTGCCATAATCCGGAACCCAATTTTGATCTTGTAGCTTTGCTTCAAGTCCTTCATATTCTCCTTGACGGATGCTTGGCAGACTTTTTCTTTCCGGCTTGCGGGCAGCAGATTCATATAAATAAACCGGTACACTTAATTCTTTTGAAATCTGCTCGGCGAATTGTTCAGATATTCTTACACATTCTTCAGTTGTAGCATTAGCAACCGGAACAAAAGGAACAACATCTATCGCGCCTAGACGCGGATGCT
>JBHEKZ010000463.1:0-9179 GCA_041859025.1 Melioribacteraceae bacterium
GTCATAATTACCGGAGTATCAATTTTTCTTTTTTCAATTTCATTTAGTATTTGGAAGCCATCCATTTCTGGCAGCATTATATCACATATAATCAAATCGAAATTTTTCTCGTCTAGCTTTTCGAAAGCTATTTTGCCAAGCAATGCAGAATCAACCGAAAGATCTTCGAAGCTGGCGATCTTGCTGATTGAATCGATGATCACTTGTTCATCATCAATTATCAATATGTTACAATGCTCTTTCATTATACAAAAGCTTTCGTATTTCCTTGCGGTAATCTAATTGAAAATGTAGTTCCTTTTCCAACTTCACTTTGAACTGTGATAACTCCATTGTGATTATCGATAATTCCCCAGATAACTGAAAGACCCAAACCTGTTCCTCGTTGTCCTTTTGTAGAGAAAAATGGTTCGAATATTTTGTTCAGATTTTCCGGTGGAATACCGCAGCCGGTATCGGTAATATCAATTTCTACAAATTTCTTTTCGCCGGCGCCATCAATATAACCCCAGCGCTGCCAGTTGCATTTGAATGAAGCGCATCCTTCTACATATCCTTGGTTTGGAACTTGAATTTTGTAAACGGGACCGTTGCATTCGGGGCATTTTACATTTTTATCTATAAGAGAAATATCGCAAGTAGGGCATGAAAGCTGATTGACTGCATTCTGATCGAAATTAAGTCCAAAGTAATGGCGGTGCATTCCGTATACCGGATCGAGGTGAACAAAGCCTTCGTTACCATTAGATTTAATTTTCATTCTTATCGACGACATTCCGCCAATTTTATGCTGTGGATCTATTAGACTATGAGTTTTTCCGCAAACAGCAGTTTTAATTTGCGTAATTCCTCTCGGAGATAAACTCATATGAGAAGTAGTTATTTGAATTTTCCCATCTTGTCCAATAGCATCAATTCCATTTACAAACAGATTAAGAAATACTTGCTGAATCTGGTTTGCATCGGCAGTAATATTTGGAAGTTCGGGATCATCAATTCTTTCTATTGTAATTCTGTTCAGTTTAACTTGATTGTTGACTACTGCAATGGCTCTATCCAGTATTTCGTTAATGTCGCATAGACTTTTCTTTGGAACTGATTGGCGTGCAAAGTCGAGTAGTCCTTTTACAATTTCGCGACTTCTTTTTGTCTCGCGCACAATAACATTTAAATCCTCTTGCATCTGGGGATTGTCTTTGGTTCTCTTAAGTAGAAAACTGCTATATGTTAGAACTCCGGTTAACGGATTATTTATCTCGTGAGCAACACCGGCTGCTAGCTGTCCAAGCGAAGCCATTTTAGTTGATTGGTAAAGCTGCTGACTTGTTTCATCAAGCTTCTTAGTCATATCGTTAAATGATTTTCCAAGCTTGCCGAGTTCATCATTCCCGAGGTTTGCAATCTTATAGTTAATATTTCCGGAAGCAACTTGTTCTGTAGCATTAACTAATTCTTTTACCGGCTTATCTACATATCTTTTAACGAACAAGCCGATAATAAAACCAATTGCAATAATCGCAACAAATGCAAAGATCGCTCCTTGAATTTCGTTTGCCTTAATTTGGTTTTCTACATCTTTTAGAGAAATTGTAACATCCAGTACACCAAGAACTTTTGCGCCTGATTCGTGCGCGTGACAGTCGGATTCGTGACAAGTCGGTTCGTTATAAATTGGATTGATAATTCCAAGAATTTGCGCCGAATCCGGATTTGCGGTAAAAATTCTTGTGCGGTTTTTCATCGGTAATTTTTCGAGCGGTTGATTTGCCGCATGACATGCATAGCAGCTCTCTGCTTGTTTGTCCAGCATCTTTCCAATATCATCCGGACGGGAAGAGTATATAATCTCTCCCTCCTTATTCATAATCTTCACATCGTTTATTGCCGGGTCAATACCTATTCTATCAATTATCTGCTGGATATAATCGCGGTCGTTCTTTAACATAACAAAGCGAGTAGCGTTTTTAACGCTCTCGCTTAATTGATTTGCATGCCGCTGAACTTCCGAGCGTAGTACTTCGGTTTGCCTTTCTATGTTTAAGTATGAAAAGACACCAATAATAATTACTGCAGTGACACTAACAACAAGTATTAATTTCGTTCCAATCTTTCTAAACATTATTTACTCTTCTTAACCATCTTTCCCGGTTTATCTTTTGGATATGTTTTGTCTTCGTGACAATTCTTGCAAGTTGGATTAGCATAATTCTTCTCTTGATGACATTCAACGCAATCAAAATCTGCGTGCGTTTCATCTAACTGCAGTCCGGTAGATGCATGTTTGAAATTTTCCTTTGTCCATGTACCGTGACAAGTGCTGCAATCTGATTTAAGACCGGCAAATTTCCCTTTCTCAACGTGACATCTGTTGCAGGCAAGTTTTGAGTGATTCTTTGCAATATCAAAACCTGTTCTTGCTTTGTGATTGAATGGTCCGGCGACAGAGTTTTTATGGCAGCTTGAACATGAAGCTTTTGTATTGTGGCAATTTGCACACACTGCATGTTTATCGGCTACACTTCTGTTTGAAAGTGATGCCGGTTTGTATTTTGCATGGCATTTATTACAGCTTTCGTTTGAATGACAACTTTCGCAGCTGATTGAAAATGTGTTAACGTGATCTGAGTGATTGAATGTTACAAACTTACCGTTTGTTTTTGGTGTATCATACTTTACTTGTGCCGGCGGATTTACTTTTGGATGAACTCTCTTTCCGGCTTTTTCAGCTTTAGGTGCGGCTGTTGATTTTTGCGCTTTGCCATTCTGAGCATGACAGCTTTCACATTCAACTTTGCCGCTCCATTGACGGTGGCAATTCATGCATTGTTGATGATACGCGCCCTTCAAATCGGGTTTGCTTAAATCGGTACGTTTACGGTTTACTTCGTGGCAGTTTACACAGCCAACAACCTCTCCCGGAGGATTATAATGATGGCACATTCTGCATCCGCCTCCCATATCTGCCATTTCAGCGTGAAGTATATGGGAAAATGTTACCGGAGCGTAAATGTCGGACTGCTTTTTCAGTCTGTTGATTGTGAGTATTGCCGGCGCATCCGACGGTGTTTGTTCAATCGTAATTAATCTTTCACGCGGACAAGGTTTTATGCATGGATTTTCTTTTGTAGGAATATCGCAGCTATGGCATGTTTTACAATTTAGATTTTGATTCTGATGAAGCTGTGTTACCTTTCCTTGCGCAATTACAAATAGAGGTAGAATAAGTATTAATAAAAATATTTTCATTTTCATCGCGTTTATCCTCTTATAGAAAATTTAGTTTGAGGAGCTGTAGTATCCGGTACGCTGACAATCGGTAAATGTATAACCAAGAATCTGAAAATCAATACTTCCAATGCAACGAAACCAATTGTTACAGAGAGTTCCCCGAATGATGGGAAGTATGAATGTATTTGGTACGGAGGAGTATAAGCAACTAGAAAGTTGTTTATTCTATTCATCAATACTCCAAATACAACCAAACTAGAAGCAATTAACAACCCAAGCGGGGTTTGTGTTAAACTGCGAGATAAAAACATTCTAAGGGGAATAATAACTCCTACAACAAGTTCGAGGGTAAACATTACGCTTGCAGTTGAAACTTCGAATAGGTATACAAATGTTTGACGAATCATCATATCGCAGATTTTGAAAGCTAGATAAACTCCTAAAATAGGCGCTACCATTGTTCCCAGGCTTGATAATATTGGTGTTTCCGGTTTAAGACTAAATGAACGGGAAGTAATTACAGATTCCATTATAACCATCGGAAAACCTACTGATATTGCCGAAATTAAAAAGAGGAGGGGCAGTATTGGTGTCTGCCATAGCGGATGCATCTTTGGTCCTGCAATTACCATTAATGTACCAAGTGATGATTGGTGCAGGCAGGAAAGCACAACTCCGGCAATGATGAAAATGAACATTGTCTTTTCCAAACCTTTATCAAGTACACGCAAAAGCTTGTCAACCGACTGATTAAACTTTCTCAGTGATCCCGGCAGATTAACTTTTCCAATAAATCTTTCTGTTACTATAGGAAGAAATTCTATGTAAAGAACAGTCAAATAAATCATAACGCAAATACCAACTTCAAAGAGAACAGAACTTCCGTTCCACATTAGAAGCGGATGCCAGATAAAGTATGGTCTTCCTAAATCTATCATTACACTTGCTGCAACGAAAGTATAGCCTAATGTTGCAGTTAATAATGCCGGGCGGATTATTGCATGATATTGATCTTTATGCATAATATGGCCAAGTGCCGCGGTAGTAAATCCGCCTGCTGCTAGCGCTACTCCGGCAGCTACATCTATTCCTATCCAAATTCCCCAAGGGTGTTGATTATCTAAATTAGTTACAGCTCCAATTCCAAATATGAATCTGCCTAAAAGAAATAAAATTCCGTTTAGTGCAAGCACAGATAAACCTATAACAATAGGCGTAAAGTATTTTTTATTCATTGGTGTTGGTCTGAGGTTTTCCATATTAATTCTCCGTATCAGACTCGTGATTTTTCCTGTTTTTATTTAGCCACATAACTCCTCCAAGCAGAGCATATAATGAAACCGGAGGAACAAAGTATGAGAATATTCCATGTTGAATCGCCTCGCTTACACCCGGTGCCGGATCTTTACCAAGCTTAGGCATTCCAATCTCTTCAAACTGACGGCTTGATAAATACAACCAGCCCGTTCCGCCAACTTCATGTTCGCCGAAGATTCTATTTACATACCTATTCGGGTAATTCTTGATTCTGTCTCTTGCGACTTTAATTAAATCTTCTCTTCTGCCGTAAGTAATTGCCTCAACCGGACAAATTTCAATACAAGCCGGAAGTTTGTTTTCTGCTGTTCTTGTAATACAGAAATCGCATTTCTTTATGTCCGGTTTCAACGCTTCTTCAAATTCGAACGCCGGAATTTGGAACGGACATGCAACCATACAGTATCTGCATCCAATACATTTATCAGTGTCCCAATTAACCGTTCCGTTTTCTTTCTTTGTAAATGCGCCTACTATACAAGCTGAAACGCATGCCGGTTTATCGCAGTGCATACATTGCACTTTAACGTTGATCGGCGCTTTGTCCGATGTTGTGTTTTTATATTCATTCACAACTGTAAGAGCCTTGTCGTCCGGTCTTCTCATTTCCTTAAATACAGTGCGGTCTTCATAAGTCTCAATTGGGTCTGTAGCTAAATCGTGTGCAGTTTTGCAAGCCCATTCGCATTTGCGGCAGCCGATACAAACAGTTGTATCAACTAAAACGCCCATTCTGTCTTCGGATAGTACATTCTCCGGTGCTGCTTTTGATGAACTTGTAAGTCCAACTGTAGCAGTACCGATAAGCGCGGAGGTCTTAAGAAAATCCCTTCGTGATTGTTTTGCCATTTAACTTCCTCCAGATATTTTTTTTATTCACCTCTTTCGAAAAGAGGAATAAAGAACCTAAGTGGATACTTTTATCCAGTTCAAACTTACTTCAAACTACATTTTGAGTCAATCAAAAAAAGATAAATAGTTGACATCCTTTATTTAAGCTGAAAAAATCTTTACATTCAGCCCTCAATTTCAAACAATTCGAAAAACCATGGCTAAAAAGAAAGATATTTCTCATATACGTGAGAATATTAACAAAGTTGATGAAAGCTTAATAAAACTGCTTTCCAAAAGGAGAGATTTAAGCAAGGGTGTTATTCTTGCTAAGGAAAATTCTCAGAGTCCGATTCGTGACCAGAAGAGGGAATCCGATTTATTAAACCGTTTAATTAAACTGGGTAAAAAAGAGGGACTCGATTCTCACTATCTAACCAAAGTTTTTTATGAGATCATCGAAGATTCTGTTCGTCTTCAGCAGAATTATATTCAAAGCAAATTGAATAAAGGTGAAAAAAAGTCTGCAATCTCTATTTCTTTTCAAGGGATTGAAGGTTCTTACAGCTATTTAGCCGCTCAAAAGTATTTTGCTCATTCTAACTATACATTAAATTTTGTTTTCAGAAAATTATTTAGCGAAGTTGTTGAAGCGGCAGAGAAAGGTGAAGCCGATTATGCAATTCTTCCTATTGAAAATACTACTTCCGGCGGTATAAATGAAGTTTACGATCTTCTTCTTCACACAACACTATCTATTGTGGGTGAAGAGAAGTTTCAAGTAAAACATTGCCTCGTTGCGTTTGCGGATATTCCTTTAAATAAAATAAAAAAGATTTACGCGCATCATCAGGCAGCGGCGCAGTGCAGTAAATTTTTAGAAAGTATTCCTAAAGTTGCTATTGAATATTTTGCGGATACCGCTATGTCTGTTCAGCGTGTAGCGGATGAGGGAAATCCTCACTTTGCTGCTATTGCAAGCGAAGAAGCTGCTAAACTTTATGGTCTAAAAATTTTAAAGACCGACATAGCAAACCAGCCTGAAAACTATACAAGATTTTTAATTGCAACACGCAAGCCGCAAAATGTAGATTCAAGAATTCCTTGCAAGACTTCTGTAGTTATGGCAACATCGCATACTCCCGGTTCTCTAGTAGATGCGCTAGGCGTATTCAGAAAATTTAAAGTGAACCTAACCAAGCTGGAATCGCGCCCCATTATTGGAAATCCTTGGGAAGAAATGTTCTATCTCGATTTTGAAGGGAACATTGCCGATGAATCAATTCAAAAATTGATGGATGAGCTTGGTCATTACACCCGCTTTATAAAAGTATTGGGCAGTTATCCTTCTCAAGAACTAGCCAAGACGGAACTTGAGTACACAAAAATATTAGCTGTTGAAGAAAAAGATGCTGTTGTTGAACCTAAGAAAGAAACTATCGCCGCTCCCGCTATTGTTAAAGGAAAATCCAAGAGCTACCGTCTGGCGAGCAGGGAATATAAATCCGAAGACACTATTATTAAAGTACGCAACGTTGAAATTGGCGGAAACGGTTTTGTTGTTATGGCCGGACCTTGTTCCGTCGAAAATGAAGAAATGATTATGCAGTGCGCACTTGAAGCAAAAGAAAACGGCGCTCAAATTTTACGGGGCGGATGTTTTAAACCTAGAACTTCTCCTTACAGCTTTCAGGGAATGGGTTACGATGGATTAAACCTGCTTGTTGAAGCTGGAAAATATTATGATATGCCGGTTATTACAGAAGTTATGGATACCGAACAAGTTCCCGAAGTTGCTAAGACTGCCGATATTCTTCAGATTGGCGCGCGCAACATGCAGAACTTTGCTCTCCTTAAAGAAGTAGGTAAAACACACAGACCTGTAATGTTAAAACGTGGATTGAGTGCTTCAATTGATGAATGGCTTAATGCGGCGGAGTATATTCTTGCACACGGCAACCGTCAGGTTATTCTTTGCGAACGCGGTATTAGAACTTTTGAAACCGCAACAAGAAATACTTTCGATTTGAGCGCGATTCCGGTTGTTAAAGAATTAACTCACTTGCCGATTATTGCCGATCCTTCTCACGCAATAGGCGTACGCGATAAAGTAATTCCTCTTGCTAAAGCCGCAAAGGTTGTTGGTGCACATGGAATTATGATTGAGTTTCATCCCGATCCGCCTAAAGCTCTTAGCGATGCGGAACAGGCATTATACTTTGAGCAGTTCGAAAGCTTAATGAAGGATTTGTACAAGTTATAATTAGTTGTAATTGCTAAATGATAAAAGCGGTTCTCCTGAACCGCTTTTTTGTTTTAAAAAACTTATCATAAGTAGTTGCTGACTCTTATCCAGGTAAGCCGTAAGACTGTGCGGGGTTAGTCCGGGGTAGATGAAAACAAGAAAAACAAAAGGGCTTTAGCCCCAATCTTTTACAGTCATTCAAACCTCACGCTTTAGCGTGAGGTTTACAGCACCCCCACCGCCCGCCGGACTTCAGTCCAGCCCCTTTTCTTTCCTTACCTTTCATCCAAAAACATTTAAAAAAGCCAAAACCCCATTTCTAGCTCAAAATAAGCTTTTTTGCCTTTGCGCAAGTAATTTTTTTCTCTATTCCAGCCTTTCCAAAGTCTGATCGAGCAATTATTTTCACTTTTCCAGTCATTCCAAAGTCTGATCGAATCATTTTTTTTCTTGATCGGGTCGTTCCAAAGTCTGATCGAGTCATTTTTTTTCTTGATCGGATCGTTCCAAACTCTGATCCAAGCGGTCCGGACTCCGATTATATCATTCCAAAGTTCAATCCGGTAATTCTAAAGCTTGATCGAACAATTCCAAACAACCGCGAATACACTTTTTCTACTCTTAATCTTGATCTTACTCTTGAACATGATCTTGTTCAAGTTCTGAATTAAAATCCATTAAAAAGTAATATTGCGCGTTAACCGAAAAGATGGAATAGCTTGCGTTTGTAGAAGTGAGTGTTACTCCGTAGGAAGTGCTTAATCCTAAAGTAAAACCTTTCATGTCCAAATCGCGGAAGTCCAGTCCGGCCAGCAGACTAAATGTTCCGCCGAACTCCCAAACATTTGTATCGCCGAAAGTTCTATCGTTAAGAACAAGAATACCGGCGGTTTCTTCTATGAAAAGCTTTTTATAAAGAGGTTGATAGATTACTCCCTTAAGCGTGTAAAAATTGAAGAAGGGATAATATTTGTTAGTGCGGTTTTCCGGAAGAAAATATTCCGTCATGCGCGCGTGCGAGTAACCCAAACTGAACGAAACCGCGTCGCTGAACCAGAGTTTGAAATCGGTAGATACGCCTCCGCTTAACGCCGAGACACTTGTGGAATTTCCTTGTATGGACCCGATGCCCAGCGAAGCTCCGGCGCCGGTAAATTTAATCTGTGCGTATGCATTTGCTCCAAATAGAAGCGCGAGTAATATTATGCCTAAAGTATTTTTCATTTGTAATGTAATGCCAGCCAAATTGTTTTTTGATTTTTATCTGTTTCTTCAACTCTATGTTTTTGATGAGCGGGAATTATCAAATAATCTCCGGCGGAAAGTGGAAATGATTTTCCATCATCGTAAATAATCTTTGCGCTTCCGCTCATTAACATAACAAATTCATTCTTCTCCTGGTCATACCAAAAATTTTGCGGTGAATTATGTCCTTCGGAAATTATTCTTTCCAGAAGAAAATCTTTGCTCTCTATTATGCTTTCAAATATTTCTTCCGGAAGATTCCCCGGCAGCCCGGCAAAAATATTTTTCTTTTCTTTATTCATTTTTTTTATTT
>JBHEKZ010000052.1:0-10349 GCA_041859025.1 Melioribacteraceae bacterium
AGAAGCGATTTTTCGAGAATGAATGAAATAAATCGCGAAAGTTTATTGGAATTGGAGCGAGAGGGGAAAGTTGAGATTTTCCGAGAGAGCAACATTATTTCATTGGCAGAACAAGAAGGAATGCCTTTGGTCAAATTTCAAGAAGAAAAATTTGGCGAACAGAAATTTGATTTTGTTGTCTATGCGCTTGGCGGATCAACTCCGGAAAACTTTTTGAAAATGTTGGGCATCGAATTCGATGGTGAAGATCCTATTTTGAAAGAACATTATGAAACCTCTGTAACCGGATTGTTTTTAACCGGTGATCTGACGGCCGGAACGAAAGGAGGCTCAATAATTTGGGCGTTCAATTCAGCAAACACTGCTATGAAAAAAATATGCAGAGATTATCTTAATTGTAAAATTGACTTAGAGTAATTATGAAAATTGAAACCAAAGCATATTCGCTGGCCAAAGAGAAAATAAAAATACTATTGCTTGAGGGGATGCATGAAAACGCGCTCGAACTTTTTAACGAGAATGACTACACAAACATAGAATATGTTAAGGGTTCGCTTGAAGGAAATGAACTGATTGAAAAAATTAAAGACGCACACCTTATCGGAATTCGTTCGAAGACTAATTTGACAGAAGAGGTTCTTGAACAAGCAAAAAAGTTGATTGCGATAGGATGTTACAGCATTGGAACAAATCAGGTCGATTTACTCGCTGCAAAACTTAGAGGTATCCCGGTTTTTAACGCACCTTTTTCCAATACACGATCTGTTGCAGAACTAGTTGTAAGCGAATGTATATTTCTAATAAGAGGCATTTCGGAAAAGAATCATTTTGCTCACAATGGAAAATGGAGTAAAGACGCTTCGCATTCATTTGAAGCTAGAGGGAAAAATTTAGGAATAATCTGCTACGGACATATCGGCTCGCAAGTTTCGATCTTAGCCGAGTCTTTTGGCATGAATGTTTACTATTACGATATTGAGAAAAAATTAAGTCTTGGAAATGCTAAAGCATGTACTAAGTTGGATGAACTTCTTTCAATTTCGGATGTAGTTACACTTCACGTTCCGGAGCTGGATTCAACCAAGAACATGATTACATCGCGAGAACTATCACTGATGAAAAAAGGAAGCTATCTAATTAATGCGGCTCGCGGAACTGTAGTCAATATAGATGATTTAACCGAGACATTGGAAAACAAACATCTTGCCGGTGCGGCAATAGATGTTTTCCCGGAAGAACCTAATTCAAATAAAGATCCATTTGTAACCCCGCTTCAAAAGTTTCAAAATGTTATTCTAACTCCTCACATAGGAGGAAGTACCTCGGAAGCACAGGCTAATATTGCATTGGAAGTTTCCGAAAAGCTTGTTAAGTATTGCGACGTTGGTTCTACAATCGGCGCAACAAACTTCGTAGAAGTATCACTCAGTCCAAACTATGATAGACAACGCTATCTCCACATTCACAAAAACCTTCCCGGTGTTCTAAACAAAATTACTAGTGTTTTTACATCCCGAAACTTGAATATTGCTTCTCAATATTTACAGACAGACCCCCATATTGGCTATGTTATAATCGATATCGACAGCAAGAATGATTCTGAAGAAATTTTGAAAGATTTACGTTTGATACCCGAGACCATCAAAGCAAGGGTGTTGTTGTAACGGCTAATTGTATCGGAATTGTGTTAATCTATAGTCTGGTTGTGCAAGCAATCTAAATTCTCCGCGAACAAAAAGAAGCTATCTTAAATGAATAGAATAAAATTTGTTTTGTTTCTGCTATGCTATTCCCCCGCAATTTTACTTGCCCAGAACATTGTTGATCTACTTATAAAGGATAAAAGCAAAGTTTCTACACAAAAGTGGACAGATGAAAATGGACTGCCCTCTAATGCTATTTCAGATTTGCGGTTCGGCAGTGAAGGATTCCTTTGGATAGGAACAGATGTTGGGCTTGTGCGATTTGACGGTTATGAAATGAAAAATTTCAATTTGCTCAACACACCTGAGATAAAAGCAAACATGATTCTGAATTTATTTGAAGATAAAAAGGGAACACTCTGGGCTTCAAATGGAACAGGTGGAATTATTCAATATAATAAAGGAAAATTCAGACGGTTTGGAATTGAGAATGGACTGCCTGAAAATAATTGCAGCGGAATTGTGGAAGATGAGAATGGTAAACTATGGATCGGTACCCGGGGCGGAGGGTTGGCCGTTTTAGATGACAGTATTCTTTTAGCAGTTAAGTTGAAAAACAAATTACCTTCTAACAGAATAACCGCTGTAGCAAATGACAAGAATGGAACGATCTGGATCGGAATGAATGATAAGGGCGTTGCTAAGAAACTTGGGAAGGAATTTGTAGTTTATAATGAACTTGATGGATTGCCAAGTAAGTTTGTCTTCGATTTGTTCGTTGATTCCTTAAACCGTTTGTGGGTTATATTCTTTGATGGCGCAGTAATAATTGAGAATGGAAAAATAATTACTCCAGAATACTTGAAACCATTTGAGCATTTGGCGATTACCTCTATTGCCGAAGATTCAAGAGGCAGAGTTTGTATTACAACAGCTACAACTGCCTACGTATTAATAGAAAACAAGTTTGTAGAGTTTTATTCTGTAAAACAGGAAAAGAATATTTTGCTTCAGGAAATACTCGTTAGACAAAATGATGTTTGGTTTGGAACTAAAGGTGGAGGCCTATTAAGGTTAAAAGAGAATAAGATTCAAAACTTAACCGAAAAAAATGGACTGCTTGGCGGAAAGGTGTCTGCGCTTTTTCTAGATTCTCAAAAGAGATTCTGGATTGGCAACGAAAAGAAAATCCTTTTGTTTGATTTAGCTGCGAATCGAATTCTCAAAACTTTTGACAAACCGGAATCCGATGTACTTGCTTTTTGCGAATTAGCGCCAGATAAAATATTAATTGGTACCCGAACTTCAGGCGTGTGGGAGCTTAACAATTCAGCATTAAAAAAAATAGCTGCTAAGAGAGAATTAGGTTCTAATCTCATTAGAAACATTTCTAAAATTGATGATAAATCTGCAGTAATTGGTACTAACGGAAACGGTATCGCAATTCTTTCCGAAGGCAGATTTAATATCCTCAATAAAGAGGAAGGGCTTTCATCAAACTTAGTTTCTTGTATGGCTGTTGATCTTAATGGAAAGTTGTGGATGGGAACTACGGGGGGCGGAGTGAATATTTATTCTAATGGAAAAATCAGCTCGCTGATTAATAAATCGAATGGATTGGCTCACAATAATGTTACATCAATTATTCATGATGGAAGCTATACTTGGGTGGCAACTAATGGGGGCGGATTGAGTCGAATAAGAGAGAAACAAATAACAAACTACACAATTAGCTGCGGTTTATATGAGAGTAGAATATTTAATATGCTGGATGACGGGAATAACCGACTCTGGTTTACGACTAGGAAAGGTGTTTTTACAATATCCAAACAGCAATTGAATGATTACGCCGATGGTAAAATCTCTAAAGTCAACTATCAGCTTTTTACTAAAGCAGAGGGAATGCTTAGCGATGAATGCGAAACATTGACAATGCAAACAGCTCTTATTCTGAATAATAAATTTTATGCTGCTACAATGGGTGGAATATCAATTATTGATTTTGCTAATCTAAAAAATGTAGAATCGGCTCCAAAAGTTTTTGTTGATGAAATAAAGGTCAACAATAAATTAGTGCCAATCGATTCCACCAACTCATTTGAACCCGGTACTGAAAATCTTGAATTCCATTATTCCGGTATTTCTTTCGATCATGGAAAGAATCTTTCATTCTATTATAAGCTTGAGGGCTTGGATGAAAAATGGATAAACGTTTCCTCAAGAAGAGTTGCCTATTTTACTCATTTACCTCCAGGCAAATACACTATTAAAATAAAGGCTGAGACGCCTCAAGGAACTCAAAGCATAACGCCCGCTTCTTTTACTTTTTATATACAGCCATTTATATATCAACGGATATGGTTTCAAATTACTGTCATAATGATATTGTTTTTAATAGTTGCCGGATTGGTTCGATACATATCCATTAGAAAGCTGCGTGCCCGACTAGAAATTATTGAAGCTCAAGCTGCTCTCGAAAGAGAGAGAATACGCATCAGCAAAGATATGCACGATGAACTTGGTGCCGAATTAACAAGAATTGGTTTGCTGAGTGAGATTGCGAGAAATAATTTGAGAACAGATTTCGATAAGATAGATGAAGATTTGTATCGTATAACAGAGGCGAGTCGTGATGTTGCTATTACTATGGATGAAATAGTGTGGGCGGTAAATCCGAAGAATGATAAGATAGAACGAATGTGCGGTTATACTGCAAGTTATATACAAGAATATTTATCGCTGACAAATATCCAACTCAAAATAGATTTTCCGGAAGATTTGCCAAACCTATATATGTCTGCAGAACAGAGGCATAATATTTTTCTCGTTATAAAAGAAGCAATCAATAACATAGTAAAGCATTCAAAAGCAACTGAAGTGAAATTCGAGACGGTCTACAAACAAGGTGTTCTGGAATTTAAAATTATTGACAATGGAATTGGTGTTGGCTCGGCTATTGACGAATTTAGCAACGGACTGATAAATATGAGAAAGAGAATAGATGATATTGGCGGGTTTTTCTCAATTAAAAATAATTACCCCGGCGGGACTGTCGTTGCCATTTCAATCGATGTTAATTAATCACATTTTAGTGTGATTCAATCATATTTTAGAAACAATAAATTGAACTAAAGAATTGTTGAAAAATGAAAGAAAAAGAAAGAATAAAAATTGTCCTCGTAGAGGATAAAAAAGAAATTAGAGATGGACTGCAGGTGTTAATCTCCGGAGCGCCGGGTTTTGAATTTGTTGCCGGCTTTGCTGATGCTGAAATGGCGCTTAAGAAAATACCTTTATTGAAAGCAGACGTTGTACTGATGGATATTAATCTTCCAAACATGAGCGGTATTGAATGTGTTAAGAAACTTAAACCCCTCCTTTCAACAACACAAATTATTATGCTAACAATGTATGATGACAACGAGCATGTGTTTGAAGCACTAAAATCGGGTGCTTCCGGTTATCTCCTTAAGAGAACACCTCCATCTAAAATTCTTGAAGCTGTTGAAGAAGTTGTTGCCGGCGGCTCACCGATGTCTATGCAGATTGCAAGGATGGTTGTTCAATCTTTTTCGACTAAAGCACCTAAATCTAACTTAGACCAAAAACTCACAGATAGAGAATATGAAATTCTCGGTCAGCTTTCCAAAGGATTGCGCTACAAAGAAATAGCCGATAACCTTTTCATTAGTGTTGAAACAGTTCGTACTCATCTTCGCAAAATTTACGAGAAATTACAAGTCCGGAACTCCACCGAAGCCGTGTTGAAGTATCTCAATAATTGATTTTGAGGCATAATGCAAATTACAATATTCACACTTTTGGGTGATTGAAGACTGATTGTCCGCATTTTAGATTTCCGTTAGCTATTTCAAGCGGAGACTTCTATGAAAAAATTCTTTACTGTTTGGACTCTCATTACAATCATAATTACACTTCTTTTGCTAAGCTCTTTTTCATACGGGCAGCTTAGCTCACCAACAACCGAAACTGTTTATGGCGGTAGAATAAATGCGATTTCGGTTATTTCTACAAGCGGCACCACTAGCAGAATTTATATTGCTACTGAAAGCGCCAATTCTGTTTTTTACGCCGATGCAACCACTTCGTCTGGCTCTGAATCGTTTGGTTCTTTTACGGTTATGCCTGGATTAGGTAATGATGATAATTACGGAAGCGGAATTTCAAAAATTTATGCACACCAGTCGTCACAATATCTGTTCTTTTTGCAAAACAATACACTTTACAAAACACTCTATTCCGGCAGTTCAGTAACATTAGTAGTAACAGCAAATATTTCTGACTTCATTATTTACGGCGACTACATTTATTATGTTAAAGGGGATTCTTTATACTACGGTCAGTTGAATGCATCGTCAGACGTAGTAGTCGGTAGTACCGGACGTATTTCGATTGGAGCGACTCTTACTTCACCTTCGATACGGGTGAATTCTTTCAACAGTAAAGTGTATATAACCTCACTAACTACTACACCAACTATATATAAGACAAATGATGCTTACAATTCGCTATCCGGGACAAGTTCTATTTCCTCACTCACATTAGGCGCTCTATCAGGTTCTGTAACTAGCTGGGATGCATTTGGAATTGGACCGGACGGATCACTTTTCTTGGGTGGGGATAATAATACAAATAAGTATGTGCAATATTCTAAAGATGATGGAGCCAATTGGTCTGGCGGAGTCACTACACTTAATGGGATTGGCGGACCTAACTTTGCATTTGGCGGATCAGCTTCTCCATACACAGTTCATTATAGCAAAGGATACGCAACTTTCACAACAGCATCTGGTTTCGGCAGTTGGGCCGAGTATGGGAATCTCGGATTTGAAACTCATCCAAATGATGGAGCAGTTGTAGTCGATCCAAACAACAGCCAAATTGTTTATATAACAACAGATCAAGGAATCGGGGTTACAAAAAATGGCGGTTCAATTATATTTGAAATTGATAATGGAGTTGAAGCAGTACAGGTTAATGATTTTGATATGCTAACCGATAAAACTGGCGGCTGGTTGGCATCAAAAGCCGGTTGCAGAAAAGTTACTTCTTACAACACTGCAACTCCAGTATGGAGCGCAGCAATGTTTCCTAATGGAGATGGAGCGCCATATTATGCATGTGCTGTAAACAAAACAAAAATTAATTCTGCTTATGTTGGAAATCAGAGAGTCTATAAAACTATTAACAGCGGAACTACTTGGAGCCAAGTTTTAAGTGAAGCGACAACTACATATCCCCAAGTTGGATCTAGAATTGAATCATTGGAAATCTGCCCAACCGACAGCAATTTGGTTTTAGCCGGTTTCTATGTGGATGGCACTTCACAAGGGGGATTGTGGTATTCAACTGATGGCGGAACTTCTTGGACGCAAATAAAACTGCGTTCCTCCGCTGTGCTTCCTAATGATGTTGATGTTGTTGACATAGCATTTTCAAGCGAGGGAGGACATCCAATAGCATACGTTGGTGTTTATTACGATTTGTCAATTGCTGATCCAGCCGAAAGAGGCTACAGTATATATAGAGCTGATTGGAATGGAAGCGTCTGGAGTGTTAGGCAGGATATGCAACTCGGTTACACAAGTACAGGGGCGGTTATTGTTGTTACGATTAACGATTTAGTTGTCGATTCCGGCGGTACTATGATTTATGCTACCGGGACTGATGCATCGGCAGTAGCACCGGTTGCTTATTACAAAGATTTAAGCGGAACAAATGTATGGACTCCTATGCCTACTACCGGATTTCCTACCGGAAACAAACAAGGTAAGGCAATATCTGTTGGGGGAGGAGCAATATACTGTGCAGTAGATAATATCATCTACACTATTCCAACCGGTGGAACTTCTTGGACAACTGGTTACACATATCCAACCGGTACCGAGATAAATGTTTTGTTTTACGATGCACTACTTGCCGGAACTGGGACAGGTCTTTATGGACACGATTATACAGGAGCTCTTCCGGTAGAACTGACCTCGTTTACAGCGATAACTGAAGGTAAGATAGTTATACTTGCTTGGGAAACCGCTACGGAAGTAAACAATTACGGATTTGGTATAGAACGTAAAGTTAACAATGAAGAGTGGAAGAGAATTTCATTTGTTAACGGCCATGGTAATAGCAATTCTCCTAAAGAATATTCATTTGTAGATGAACCAAGCGGAGGTAGAGAATTTTCGTATCGATTAAAACAAATTGATTTTGATGGTGCATACGAATTTTCTAAAGAACTCAAAATTAGTTTTGCTGATGAGCTCAATTTCAACCTTGTCCAAAATTTTCCCAATCCATTTAACCCGGAAACCAAAATAAAATTTGAATTACCGAAGGCATCTTTTGTAAAACTGAGCATCTACAATACTTTGGGGGAGGAAGTAGGCAATCTGATTAATGAAAAGAAGGATGCCGGAATTTACTCGATAGATTTTAATGCAAAAAACTTACCTTCAGGAGTTTATTTGTATAGGCTGGAAACAAATGGTTATACCCAAACAAAAAAAATGCTCTTGGTAAAATAAACACCTCCTCAAATTCGGGCAGATCGGAACTTCGGTCTGCTCGAATCTATTTAAGTAAAATCATTTTCTTGACGCTGGAATAATTTCCGGCTGTGAGTTTATAAAAGTAAATCCCGCTTGCCATTTCTCGACTTCGCTCGAAATGACTTGAATTAAAATTTACTTCATAATTTCCGGCAATTTTATACTCATCAACAAGAGTAACAATTTCCCTTCCGAGCACATCGTATATTTTTAGGCTTACTTTGCTTGCAGCTTGTACCGTGAACCTAAGCGTTGTTTCCGGGCTGAATGGATTTGGATGGTTTTGCATTAATTGAAAATTTACCGGACCGGTAACATCAACTTCAATAGTTTTGCTGTACTCATACTTGCCGTCAAAATCTATTTGTTTTAGGCGGTACTGAATGCGATCAAGATTAAGATCATGAGCAAGAGCAAGATTGTCAGTAAAAGAATATTCTTTTGGTGAGTTGCTGTTTCCATGCCCTTGTATAAATGAAAGTTTTTGCCACTCTTCGTTCCCGCTTCGACTCGCGTCTTTTGAGGCGAGCTTCGTTCTACGTTCTACACTAAATCCATAGTTATTAACTTCTGTAGCAGTTTGCCAGTTGAGAATTACTAAAGAACCCTTTGCACTGCCGGTAAATGATGTTAGCTCGACCGGAAGAACATCGAGGGCAACAGAGTTTGCGATTGCATTCGAAAGTTTTGTCCAATTACTAGATGGATTTCTCAAGCCATCTTTCTTCTGTTCTATATGAACAAAGCGTCCGGATGAAGAAACCGGCGCTGTTGTGCATGGGTCGCCGCTGCCGTTAATAAATCTGCCTTGCAGATTTGTTGTACCGTTCAATCTATCCCAATCGGTATCAATATTAGGAATTTTAAAAGTAAGAGTATTGTCTTCGACCAGCAGATTGGTTTTAATCAAATTAACGTAATCTGTGCCGGATGGATTAATCTTGGTTCCGTTACTAATAATTACATCCGGATCATCAACTCCTTTAGAGAAGCCATGAACTTGAATTACGATTAAATTACTGATTAAATTCGAAAGTGTTTCTGTGCCTCGCTGAAATAAGCTCTCTTCCGAATGAGCTTGATCTGAAATTCTAAATGCTGCCGAAGAACCGGTGCAAACTGTACTTGTTCCGTCGCAAGTGGATGCCGTATTACTATTGCATCGATGTGTCCCTGATAGAAAGAATGCTCTAGCACCAACATTTTTGAAAATGTAAAATCCTTGCGCTCCCGTATAAGTATCATATTTGGGATGCGGTGATTGAATTACCAATCTCTGCCTGTCCGCATTCTGGTTAATAATGTAAGTACCCCAGTAATTTGTTGAAGCTAAGGTTTTTAACAATACATAATAAGTTTTATTTGGACTGGACGAATTATCGGTGTACTGCAGCAATTGATAACCAATAGAGGCAGCGTTTGTATGTGCTGTTGAATATTGCGAATTAACAATTTCGGTTAATACATTTGCGAATGTTGCTCTATCTGTTGAATTGGGTGAAACATACTTGTTCTTGTCAGCGCCGGATGAATCGGGCATTGCTGTTATAAGACTATCAACAAAAGTTGTAAGATTCCCGGTGCGGATTAATTGCGCGTTTATAACTGTACAGAATAACAATAAAACACAAAAAAGTATCTTCTTCATTAACGGACTTTCTGCTCTGGTGAATTTAACCGTTAATAAGATAAATTATCCGTTCACTTTAACAAAACGATTTTTTGTGTATCGGAAATATTCCCAAAGGAAATTCTCGCTAGATAAACTCCGCTGGCTAATCCCGCTCCGTTAAATTCTGTAAAGTAATGCCCGGCTAATTTGGGTTCGTCTACAAGTGTTGCCAGCTCTCTCCCAAGAGAATCGAATATCTTAAGTATAACGTTGCCGACAGACGTACTATAGATTTCTTCATTTTGGCGGATTGAATATTTTATAGTTGTTGTTGGATTAAACGGGTTTGGAAAATTCTGATAAAGCTTCAACTCGATTGGTAGTTCAGCTTTTCCAATCCCGCCGGAGGAAGTTGGTTTGAAACGATAAAGCTTTCCCGAATTATAATTGGCAAAGTAAAGTTCATTAGCTTCATCCACTCCAAACGTTGAAACGGGATGGGCATTAGTGAAGATACGAGTGTTG
>JBHEKZ010000164.1:0-7409 GCA_041859025.1 Melioribacteraceae bacterium
AGGTTTTATTTTTTTGCAGAGCAGATGACCGATGAACAAAAATATTCCGGCTAGTGCAACAGTCTGAATAAGGTCGAGCTGAAACAAGAATCCTCCGCAGTATTTGGTAATTGAGCAGATATTTATCTTTCGCAACAAAGATAGAAAGTCGGGAAGAACTAGAAAAGAAAAGTTTTTAGTAAAGAAGCGTTGAGCTCTTCTTTGTTTAGCGAGGTAGTTACTAATAGTGAAAAAGTATTCTCACTAATGAAATGAAAAAATGACTTTTATATATAAAAGAGAAGAATTTATTACTAAAAGACAAGAACCGGACGGCATTATACTTGCTTCATTTTTCGGTTAAATTTTGGAGATGAAATGGACGGTTTGTTTGTAGGTTTATTATCAATTACTTGGCAGCAGATGGTTATGATTGCAATTGGCGGAACGCTCATCTATCTGGCTATTGCCAAGGAGTATGAGCCAACACTATTGCTTCCAATCGGGTTTGGAGCAATTTTGGCCAACATTCCTTTATCTGCTGCGATTAATCAATTTAGTGGTGGACAAGAAGTTGAAGGTGCGCTGACTACATTTTTCAAGTTTGGAATTATGACTGAAGTGTTCCCACTTCTGATTTTTGTGGGAATAGGAGCGATGATCGATTTTTCACCTTTGTTTAAAAATCCGCGTTTGCTTCTGTTTGGAGCGGCGGCACAGTTTGGTATTTTCTTCACAATGGCAATGGCTTCCTTGTTTGGGTTTTCACTGAAACAAGCCGCTTCAATTGGAATTATCGGCGCGGCTGATGGACCAACTTCAATTTATGTAGCTACAAGATTCGCAAAAGATTTGTTAGGCCCAATTTCCGTTGCCGCATATTCTTACATGGCGCTTGTACCTATTATACAGCCTCCGGTTATTAAGGCTCTTACAACTAAGAAGGAAAGATTGATTAGAATGGACGCTCACGCAAAGAGTATTTCCAAGACAACACTAATTTTATTCCCGATTTTAGTTACCGTTGTTGCAGGCCTGTTCGCCCCTTCAAGCGCGGCATTAATTGGCTTCCTAATGTTTGGCAATTTGATTAGAGAATGCGGCGTGCTAAACAAGTTATCTCTTGCGGCGCAAAATGAATTGGCTTCAATTGTAACTTTGCTCTTGGGAATTTCGATTGCGGCTACGATGACTGCTGATAAATTCTTACAACCCTCAACACTAATTATCATTGCGCTGGGATTGGTGGCTTTCATTTTTGATACAGCCGGCGGTGTTCTATTCGCAAAGTTTTTGAATCTCTTTTTGAAAAATAAAATCAATCCAATGATTGGCGCTGCGGGCATTTCTGCATTCCCTATGTCTGCGCGTGTAATTCACAACATGGGGCAAAAAGAAGATCAGTTCAATTTCTTGCTTATGCACGCAGTAAGCGCAAATGTTAGCGGGCAGATTGGGTCTGTTATTGCAGGCGGTTTAATTTTAGCATTAGTTTCTTAAGAGGAGGCAAAAATGTTTAGTCAAGAAGTTATGAATGTGTTTTGGCAAACGATATCAATAACTGTAAAAGGAATGGGCGGAATATTCTTGTTCATGTTTCTTTTCTTTTTAATCGTGAAAGGATTGGATAAGCTGTTTCCCAAGGAATTAGAGAGGGATAACAATTAGAAGTTATAAAAAAAGCGGTAAACTCAATTTGGTTTACCGCTTTAGTTAAAAACAATTAGTGTTTCTTTTTTTTATGTGCTTTTTCTTTCTTCTCTGCATCATCAACTTCTTTAATAACTACAGAAGCCAAAATCGAAATTGCCAGGGTTGCAATAATTACTAACAACGAAATCTGTACCGGAATATGAACGAATCCGGAAATAAGCATCTTAACGCCAACGAATAACAGAATAAAAGAAATTCCATACTTCAAGTAGCGGAATAAATTTAAGATTCCGGCTAAAGCGAAGAAAAGTGAACGAAGACCTAGTATTGCAAACAAATTTGATGTTATTGCAATGAACGGATCGTGCGTTATTGCCAATACTGCCGGGATGGAATCTATTGCAAAAATAACATCTGTTGATTCAACCAAAACTAGAGTAATGAATGCAACCGTAGCGTAAACTTTATGATTCTTTTTAACAAAGAAATGATCTGTTCCGGTTTCAGTGTCTACCGGAAACACTTTTTTTGCAGCTCTAACAAAAAGATTTTTTTCCGGCTCAATTTTGCCTTCGCCGCTTGTCATCATTTTATAAGCAGTAAATACCAGAATAGCACCAAATACGTAGATCATAAAACTGAAAGACTTAATAAGCTCAACGCCTGCAACTATAAAAAGAATTCTGAGTACAACTGCGCCGACGATTCCCCATTTCAAAATCCGAGGCTGATATCTATCCGGGATTCCCATTGTAGAAAAAATCATGATGAACACGAAAAGATTATCTACGGAGAGGGAATACTCTATTATGTAACCGGTGATAAATTCAAAAGATTTAGTTCCCCCTTCCGGGAAGAAGAAATAAATAAAAACTGAAAAAAGAAGTGCGGTAGATATCCAAACTGAAGTCCAAATTAATGCTGTTTTAACTCCTACAGCGCCTTTCCGGTGATCTGTAATGAACATATCTACAACGAAAACCGTCAGAAAAAGCGCGGCAAATATTATCCAGAATAGAAAATGAATTTCCATGGTTGCCTTGAAAAATTAAATGATTTATAAAAATAAATATTAATTCCCGATTTCTATCAATACATCGCCTTCCAAAACGGAATCGCGCTGATTTACTTTTATTGATAAAACTTTTCCTTCCTTGTCGGAATTGATGTTGTTTTCCATTTTCATGGCTTCTAATGTAATCAGCTTATGCCCAACTTTAACTTCGTCACCCTCTTTCACATGAATCTGAAGAATTACACCCGGAAGCGGAGATTTTATTTTACCAACGCCTTTTGCTTCACTTGGGCTTGCAGTTTTCTGAACGGTTTTTACGATATCGGTTGAAGGTTCAACTACGGAACGGACAAGGCGGGGAGTTTTACTAACATTACCTTTCTTTTCTATTTCAACTTGATAACGCACTCCGTTTACGTCAACTTCTGCATTAGTGTCTTCGATGTTTACAATTTCAACTTCGTAGGGGTTGCCGTTAATAGCTAATTTAAATTTTCTCATTGTTACTATTCCTTATCGTGGACTTTTTCTTAAACCATAGATTTTAGAACTCCATGGTGAATACAATTTTGCAACTCTATTAATTGTAAGTACGGTGGATTCCTTATCGTGCTTTTCGCTGAAGTAGAGATGAACTGCTAACGCAATCGCAGCATTAACATCGTCAATTTTTTTAAGCTCTTTATCAGCACTTACAGCTTTCTTCTTTGGTTGTTCTACTTGTTTATCGTTCTTAAGCGCCTCTAATTTCTTCTTTACTACAAGAAAATAGTATAGAAAAGGTATTAGGATTGCTGATGAAAGTAATACAATTACATTTGTCATAACTTTCTCACAAAGGAATGTTTGAATGTTTCTTTGGAGGATTCACATCTTTCTTTGTGGCCAAAGACTGAAGTGCGCGTATAATTCTGAAACGTGTATTTCTTGGTTCAATTACATCGTCAATGTATCCGTACTTTGCAGCTACATAAGGGTTGGCAAATTTCTTTCTGTACTCATCTTCTTTTTCCGAAACGAATTTGCCTCTTTCTTCAGCATTTTCAATAGCAACTATTTCTTTTTGATTAAGAACTTCAACAGCTCCGCGCGGCCCCATTACAGCAATTTCAGCTGTCGGCCAAGCATAATTGATATCTCCGCGTAAATGCTTAGAGCCCATAACATCGTAAGCACCGCCGTAGGCTTTACGCAAGATTAAAGTTACTTTGGGAACTGTTGCTTCTCCGTAAGCGAACAGCAATTTAGCGCCGTGTAAAATAATGCCGCCATATTCTTGAGCCGTACCGGGTAAGAAACCTGGAACGTCAACTAAAGTAACAATTGGAATATTGAATGCATCACAAAAGCGGACAAAGCGTGCTGCCTTGCGTGAAGAATTAATATCTAAAACGCCGGCTAGATAATTAGGTTGATTGGCAACAATACCAACCGACATTCCATTGAAGCGGGCGAAACCCGTAATCATATTTGGAGCATAGTGGCGTTGCACTTCTAAAAATTCATTGTAATCTGTTATAGCATGAATCACATCTTTCACATCGTAAGGTTTGTTAGCGTTCTCCGGAATGATTTCATTCAGAGCATCATCTAAACGGTCAATCGGATCATCACAAAATGCAAGTGGCGGATCTTCTAAATTGTTTTGCGGTAAATAGCTTAGAAGTTTTCTAATAAGCATAATTCCTTCTTGTTCATCTTCAGCAACAAAGTGTGTAACACCGGATTTTGATCCATGAACCATTGCGCCGCCGAGTTCTTCATCTGTTACAGTTTCTCCCGTAACAGTCTTAACAACTTTAGGTCCCGTAACAAACATATAGCTTGTGTTTTTGCTCATGATTGTGAAATCTGTAAGAGCTGGTGAATAAACTGCGCCACCGGCACAAGGGCCAAAAATTGCTGAAATCTGAGGCACAACTCCGCTTGCCATAATATTGCGTTGAAAGATATCTGCATAACCGCCAAGACTTTTAACACCTTCCTGAATACGCGCGCCGCCGCTATCGTTTATTCCTATTACAGGCGCGCCTACTTTCATCGCCTTATCCATTACTTTGCAAATTTTCTGCGCAAACATTTCACTAAGCGAGCCGCCAAATACCGTAAAGTCTTGAGAGAAAACATAAACCAATCGTCCGTCTATAGTTCCGTATCCGGTTACAACCCCATCGGAAAGAAATGATTGCTTGTCCAAACCGAAATCGTGCGTGCGGTGAGAGACGAACATATCAAATTCTTCGAAGCTCCCTTCATCAAGCAAAGCTTCAATTCTTTCGCGAGCGGTAAGTTTGCCTTTCGCGTGTTGCGCATCAATTCGTTTTTGACCGCCGCCTAAACGCGCCTTTTCACGCAAATCCATCAACTCTTTAATCTTTTCTTGAATTGCCATTAAACCTCCGGGAATGAACGAAGAGTGAAGAACGTAGAACGAAGTATTAATCACCTTTTGCAGTTTTAATGCTGCTTGTAAGTAATCGTTCTAATTCATCGCAATCTTTGTTCAAACTGTTGAATTCTAGTTCTGTTATTATTTCTGTTTCTTTGAATATCCTTAACCAGTACTCTGTTTCTCTAGCTTCTTTTAACGCAATAAATAATTTATTGATAAAATCTTTTTTTGAAGAGGCGCTTTTAGATTCCGAAATGTTTGCCCCGATTGATGTTCCGCTTCTTAAAAGCTGTTTGTAGATGGGTTCGTATGATTTATCTCTGTTATAAAGAAATTTGTAAAACTTTACTATACGAACAGAAAAGCTAAACGCCTTTTTATTTAGTAAACTTTCATATCCAACTATTGGCTCAAAAACTTTCATTTCGAATCTTCGTTCTTCATTCTTAGTTCTTCGTTCACTCCGGCTTTTCGCAAAGCTCTGTTAATACACCGCCGGTAAATTTGGGATGTAGAAAAGCGATGTTTAGTCCTTCAGCTCCTTTACGCGGCTGCTTATCAATTAACTGCACACCCTTAGATTCAACTTCGCCAAGTGTGTTTGATAAATCCTTTGTGGCAAAAGCTAAATGATGAATTCCTTCACCTTTCTTTTCGATGAATTTACCAATTGGACCGTCCGGTTCTGTAGATTCAAGCAACTCTATTTTAGTTTGCCCAACCATAAAGAAAGCTGTTTTTACTTTTTGATCTTTTACTTCCTCAATTGCGTAGCATTTTAATCCAAGCACATTTTCATAATACTTAATAGATTCATCAATATTCTTAACAGCAATTCCAATATGTTCTATATGTGATATTTCCATTATTGATCTCCTTTTTCATTCTAAGTTCTACATTCTTCGTTCATCACTAAATAACTACATGCTCTTTATACTCACCGAATACTTCGCGCATTACATTGCAAATTTCTCCAATGCTGGCGTATGATTTAACGGCATCTAAAATGAACGGCATTAAGTTAGCATCTCCTTCCGAAGCAGTTTTTAATGCGGAGAGTTTCTCTTTAACTTCTTGTTCGTTCCGTTTTGCGCGAGTTTTATTCAAGAATTCTATCTGTTCGCGTTGTACGTTTTCATCAATCTTAAGAAGACCTTTCGGTTCCGCTTCTTTCACTTGAAATTTATTCATGCCGACTACAATGCGTTCGTTGCGCTCAATTTCTTGCTGAAAACGGTAAGCGGATTTTTGAATTTCCAATTGTACATAACCAGCTTCAATTGCACTTGCAACACCGCCCATAGCATCAATTTTATTAATGTATTCTTCTGCTTCCTTTTCTATTTGATCTGTAAGCGATTCGATGTAGTATGAACCGGCTAACGGATCGATAGTGTTTGTTACGCCGCTTTCATAAGCGACAACTTGCTGTGTACGTAGAGCAATCTTAACGGAATCCTCAGTCGGCAACGCAAGAGCTTCGTCGCGACTGTTAGTATGCAGACTTTGTGTGCCGCCTAGAACTGCCGCAAGCGTTTGAATAGTAACACGGATGATGTTGTTATCAACTTGCTGTGCAGTTAAAGCTGAGCCGGCTGTTTGGGTATGGAAACGAAGCATTTGAGATTTATCTTTCTTTGCGCCGAATCTCTCCTTCATGATTCGAGCCCACAAACGGCGGGCTGCTCTATATTTTGCAACTTCTTCCAAAAGATCGTTGTGAGCATTAAAGAAAAAGGATAATTGTCCGGCAAATGCGTCAACATCTAATCCTGCTTTGATTGCAGCTTCTACATATGCGATTCCATCTGCAAGTGTAAAACCAACTTCTTGGGCAGCTGTTGATCCGGCTTCGCGAATATGATATCCGGAAATGGAAATTGTATTCCACTTGGGAACTTCCTTTGAGCAGAATTCAAAAATGTTTGTAATCAATCGCATGGATGGCTTAGGCGGGTAAATATATGTTCCGCGTGCTATGTATTCTTTTAGAATGTCGTTTTGAATTGTTCCGGAGATTTTATCTCTGCTGACACCCTGTTTTTCAGCAACAGCGATATACATTGCCAATAGAACAGAAGCCGGAGCGTTAATAGTCATTGACGTAGAAACCTTATCAAGCGGAATCTGATCGAAAAGAATTTCCATATCGGCAAGTGTATCTATCGCAACGCCAACTTTCCCAACTTCACCAAGAGCCATCGAGTCATCACTATCGTAGCCGATTTGAGTAGGCAAGTCGAAAGCAACTGAGAGACCACTTTGTCCTTGTGCCAATAAATAACGATATCTTTCATTTGATTCTTTCGCAGTTCCAAATCCGGCATATTGTCGCATCGTCCAAAATCTGCCGCGATACATAGTCGGCTG